>JAGPCN010000336.1 GCA_018058035.1 Fuscovulum sp. | reverse complement strand
CTCGACGGCCCACCGCGCCTCGGCCTTGATCTTGCGGTCAAGCTTGTGGCGGGCCTCGTCCTCGGCGGCCCAGATCTCCTCGCGCCAGTCCTCGAAGCCGTCGAACCCGGCCTCGCGGCGGCGCACCTCGCCGCGGTCGATCCAGAGCGTCGCCTTCGACAGCGCGCGCAGAAAGGCGCGGTCGTGGCTGATGAGGACAAAGGCCGCGCGGGTTTGCGACAGTTCCGCCTCAAGCCATTCGATGGCCTGGATATCCAGGTGGTTCGTGGGTTCGTCCAAGAGCATCAGCTCGGGCGCCTCGGCCAGCAGTTTCGCCAGCGCGGCGCGGCGGCGTTCGCCGCCCGAGGCGGTGGAAACCGGCGTCGCGGGGTCGAACTTCAGCCCCTCGGCCACCACGGCCAGCCGGTAATCCTGCCCCTCGGGCAGGCGCGAGGCGGCGAAATCGCCAAGCGTGGCAAAGGCCGACAGGTCGGGGTCCTGCTCCATGTAGCCCACGGTCACGCCGGCGGGGATGACGACCTGGCCGCGATCCGGTTCGACCAGCCCGGCCATCACCTTCATCAGCGTCGACTTGCCCGACCCGTTGCGCCCCACCAGCGCCACCCGGTCGCCGGGCTGGATCACCAGCGACAGGCCGTCGAACACGGGGTTGCCGCCGAAGGTCAGCGAGATGTCGGAAAGTTGCAGAAGGGGTGCGCGCGCCATGGCGCCGCAGGTAAGGGGCGAATTGACCGGCGTCAACGTCTTGCCGGGGCCGCGATGGCATGGAAGCATCGCGCAGAAGGAGAAACCGCATGGCCCCGCTTTCCGGCATCATCGTCCTGGACCTGACCCATGTGCTGGCCGGGCCCTATTGCAGCCACACACTTCAGGACCTGGGCGCGAAGGTGATCAAGGTCGAACGCCCCGGCGCGGGGGACGATACCCGCGCCTTTCCGCCGTTCAAGGCAGGCGAAAGCGCCTATTTCGCCACGCTGAACGCCGGCAAGCAAAGCCTGGCGCTGGACCTGAAGGCCGCAGGTGACCGGGCGCTCTTCGACCGCCTGCTGGCGCGGGCCGATGTGCTGCTGGAAAACTACCGTCCCGGCGTGATGGAGCGGCTGGGGTACGGGTGGGAGACGCTGCACCAACGCCACCCCCGGCTGGTCTATGGCGCGGTGTCGGGGTTCGGCCATACCGGGCCGGACGCGGGCAAGCCCGCCTATGACATGGTGGTGCAGGCGCGCGGCGGGGTGATGAGCATCACCGGCGAGGAAGGCGGCCCGCCGGTGCGGGTGGGCGCAAGCATCGGCGACATCGTGGCGGGGATGTTCCTGGCGCAGGGGGTGCTGGCGGCGCTGTTTGAGCGTGAAAGGACGGGCACGGGGGCAAAGGTTGATGTCGCCATGCTGGACAGCCAGCTGGCGATCCAGGAACACGCCATCGCCATCGCGACCGCGACCGGCACGCCCCCCGGCCGCACCGGCGCGCGGCACCCCACGATCACGCCGTTTTCCACCTATCGCGCGGCGGACGGCTTTCTGGTCATCGCCGCCGGAAATGACGACATGTTCCGCCGCCTCTGTACCGCCCTGCCCCTGCCGGTGGCCGAAGACCCGCGCTTTGCCACCAATGCCGCGCGCTGCGACAACCACGCGCTGCTGAAGCGGCTGATCGAGGCGGTGACGCTGGGCGACACCGTCGCCTTCTGGATCGACCGGCTGGAGGGCGCAGGCCTGCCCACGGCGCGGGTGCAGGACATGGGGCAAGTGCTGCGCGACCCGCAGCTCCTGGCGCGGCACATGGTGCTGCCGGTGACGGCGCGTCCGGGCGGGCCGGACTTTGTCGCCCCCGGCAACCCGATCAAGATCAGCACCCTGCCCGAGATCGACGCCCGCGCCCCCGCGCCTGCCTTGGACGGCGACCGGCAGGCGGTGCTGGACTGGCTGGACCGGGGGCATGCGACGTGACCCTGGGCGCGCAAGATTTCCGCAGACTTGCGGCCCCCGGCTGATAGGCTGCGGCCATGCCGTTTCGCACCCTTGATCCGCAAAAGATTCTGGTCACCGCGCAAGAGCTGCACCGCCGCGTGGCGGGGCGCTTTCCCGACCGGGGGCTAAGCCGGGTTGCCACCGAACTGGTGGCCGAGGCGCAGGCCACCATCGCCGAGACGCAAGCGCTGCGGCCGCCAATCTGGTGGCTGCGGGCGCTGGTGGGGGCCGTGGTGCTGGCGGGTGCGGGCGTGTTCCTGATGGTCGGATCGGTCATTCCGTTGAACCAGATCGGCCAGCGGTCGATGGGCAGCTTTGAAGGCATCGAGGCCGCGCTGAACATCGCCGTGCTGGGCGGGCTTGCGCTGGTGGCGCTGTCGGGGCTTGAGGCGCGGGTGAAACGCCGCCGGGTGGCGCGCGGCCTGCATGGCTTGCGGGCGATCATCCATGTGATCGACATGCACCAGCTGACCAAGGACCCGCTGGCGCTGACGGGAGGATACGTGTCGCACGCGACCTCTCCGCCGCGCGACATGACGGCGGCGGAACTGGAGCGCTATCTCGACTATTGCTCGGAAATGCTGGCGATCACCGGAAAGCTGGCGGCGCTTTATGCCCAGGCGGTGCCGGATGACGGCGTGGCGCAGGCGGTGAACGACATCGAGACCCTGGGCAGCAGCCTTGGCCGCAAGATCTGGCAGAAGATCACGCTGATCGGGCCCCTGGCCGCGCCCGGGCGGGCGGCGCGGCGCGGCCCGGCGGACTGAAGGCCGCAAAGCGCCCCTGATGCGCCGCTTCCGGGCCTTGGCGGGGCAGTCGTTCGGCCTAGAACGGGCAGGCGAACCGGAGAAAGCCATGACCGCGCCCGCCCGTGTGGACGCCGCCACCCTGCCCGACGAACGCTGGGATGACCCGGCGCGCGGCACGATTCGGTTCCGTACCCTGATCTCGGCCCCCAGGACCGACAGCGACGCCCTCGTCTGCGGCGTCGCCATGCTGGCCGCGGGAGAGACTTTTCCGTTACATCACCACCCCCACCCCGAGGTCTACTTTGGCCTGCGCGGCACCGGCGAGGTGATGATCGACGGCGTGCCGCACCGGTTGGCGCCCGGCGTTGCGCTTTACATCCCCGGGGGGGCGGTGCATGGCGTGCCGCTGGCGACGGGGACGCTGGAATGGTTCTACACCTTTGCCGCCGACAGCTTTGCCGACATTCCCTACACCTTCCTGCACGAGAGCTGACATGCCCCAAGATCTGCGCGACGATGCACTGGTGATCTTCACGCCTTCGGGCAAGCGGGGGCGTTTCGCCCTTGGCACCCCGGTCCTGACGGCGGCGCGGCAGTTGGGGGTGGACCTGGATTCGGTCTGCGGCGGGCGCGGCATCTGCTCGAAATGCCAGATCACGCCGGGCTATGGCGAATTTCCCAAGCACGGGGTCACGGTGGCCGACGGCGCGCTGTCCGAGTGGAACTCGGTCGAGGATCGCTACAAGCGCATCCGCGGGCTGATCGACGGCCGCCGTTTGGGCTGCCAGGCCAAGGTGATGGGCGACATCGTCATCGACGTGCCGCCGGAAAGCCAGGTGCACAAGCAGGTCATCCGCAAGTCCGCGACCGAGCGGGTGATCGAGATGGACCCCGCCACCCGCAG
>JAGPCN010000107.1 GCA_018058035.1 Fuscovulum sp. | reverse complement strand
GTGTAGTAGCGCATCGCCAGCCCGTTCAGCGCCATGCCGTGATCGGCCAGCAGCGCCTTCAGTTCGGCCGGAGAATGCCGTTCGAAATGGTCGGGAAAGTTCAGGTCGGCGGCGGTCAGCCCGCCCACCTGCCCCGCGCCGCGGATCATGTCGGCGACCGTGCCGCCCTTGACCTTGAAGGCGTTCAGGCGGGCGGCGTAGCGGGGGCGGTTGGGGATCATCGCTTTGTCTCGAAGAGTTCGGGCCGGTCGCGTTCCAGCGGTTCCAGGTGGCGGATCAGCTGGCCCAGGTGGCGGCGCGTCGCCTCGCGCGCGGCTTGCGGATCGCGCGCCTCCAGCGCCATTGCGATGGCGCGGTGTTCCTCCAGCGTCTGGCCCACCCGGCCCGGCACCGGAAGGATCATCTGCCGCGCCCGGTTGACGTGCAGCCAGGCCGTCTCGGCCACCTGCGCCAGCCGGCGAAAGCCGGTGAACGACAGGATCAGTTCATGCATCGCCGCATCGGCCTGGTAAAAGCCCGGCGTGTCGCCATCGGCCACCAATGCGGCCTGCACCGCCAGGTTGCGGCGCAACAGCTGCAACTGGTCATCGGTGATCGTGGTCGCGACCATCTCGACCGCGTGCAACTCGATCGCCTCGCGCAGGAAGGCGCCCTCGCGGATCTCCTCCATCGAGAATCGGGCGACGAAGGTGCCCGCCTGCGGCACCACGTCCACCAGCCCCTCGGCCGCCAGCCGCGCCACCGCATCCGAAACCGGGCTGCGGCTGACGCCAAGCGCCTCGCAGATCTCGGGCTTGCGCAGGATCTCGCCGGGGCGGTAGCTGACCGACAGGATCGCCTGGCGCAGGGTCTGGTAGACACGGGCACCCAGCGACCCCGAGAACGCAGACAAGGGCGCCAGGCGGGTGGCCGGATTCCTCTCTTGTGGCGGGGGCGGCAGCGGCTGTAACATGCTAACATGTTAGACAAGGGCCGCGCCCTGTCAAGGAACCCAGGGGGAAAGATGGCCAAGGGGATCATCCGCCTGAACGCCGCCGACAACGTGGTGATCGCGCTGGCCGACCTGCCCGCAGGCGCCCGGCCCGAGGGGCTGGACGGCCCCCTGGCGCAAGCGGTCCCGCGCGGCCACAAGATCGCCACCCGCGCACTTGCCCCCGGTGACAGGGTCATCCGCTACGGCCAGATCATCGGCCAGGCCACCGCCGACATCCCGGCCTTTGCCCATGTCCACAGTCACAACCTGGGCATGGGCCCGCATTCGGACGATTACGCCATCGGCCGCGACTGCCGCCCCCTGCCGCCGCTTAAACCGCTGACCTTCCAGGGCTACCACCGCCACGACGGCACGGTGGGCACCCGCAACTACCTGGGCATCCTGACATCGGTGAACTGCTCGGGCTCGGTTGCCCGCTTCATCGCCGAGGCGGCCGAGCGCGACCCGGTTCTGGCCGCCGCCGCGATCGACGGCATCGTGCCCATCGTCCACCAGACCGGCTGCGGCATGTCGGGCACGAACGAAGGCTATGCAACCCTGATGCGCACGCTGAAGGGATACGCGCGCAACCCCAACTTCGGCGGCATCCTGCTGGTGGGCCTGGGCTGCGAGGTGATGCAGGTGCCCGACCTGGTGGGCCAGGGCCGCCTGCGCCCCGACGGCAACTTCCGCTACATGACGATCCAGGGCGAAGGGGGCACGCGGGCCACCATCGACCGGGCGCTTGGGGTGCTGCGAGAGATGGCCGAGGTCGCGGGCCAGGCGAAACGCGCCCCCGCGCCGGTGTCGAAACTGATGATCGGGCTGCAATGCGGCGGCTCGGACGGCTATTCCGGCATCACGGCGAACCCGGCCCTGGGTCATGCCAGCGACCTGCTGGTGCAGATGGGCGGCACCACGATCCTGTCGGAAACCCCCGAGATCTACGGCGCCGAACATCTGCTGACCCGCCGCGCCGTTTCCCGCGAGGTGGGCGAGAAACTGATCGAACGCATCCGCTGGTGGGAGGATTACACCGCCCGCAACGAGGGCGAGATGGACAACAACCCTAGCCCCGGCAACAAGCGCGGCGGCCTGACCACGATCCTGGAGAAATCCCTTGGCGCGGTCGCCAAGGGCGGCACCGCGCCGTTGTCCGGCGTCTACAAGTTCGCCGAACCGATCACCACGCCCGGCTTCACCTACATGGACAGCCCCGG
Source organism: Fuscovulum sp. (assembly GCA_018058035.1). Taxonomy (GTDB): domain Bacteria; phylum Pseudomonadota; class Alphaproteobacteria; order Rhodobacterales; family Rhodobacteraceae; genus Pseudogemmobacter. The sequence continues at coordinate 10,506 of JAGPCN010000107.1, read as the reverse complement.
CTACGACCCCTGCTCCGTCACCGGCCAGATCGCCTCCGGTGCCACGCTGATCGTGTTCACCACCGGACGCGGCTCGGTCTCGGGCTACAAGCCCTCGCCTTGCATCAAGCTGGCGACCAACTCCGAGATGTATGCCCGGATGAAGGACGACATGGACATCAACTGCGGCGACATCCTGGATGGCGTGTCCATCGAGGCCAAGGGCCGCGAGATCCTGGAAAGGATCGTCGCCGTCGCCAGCGGCCAGCAGACCCTGTCCGAGGAACTGGGCTTTGGCGGCGCCGAATTCGTGCCCTGGCAGATCGGGGCGGTGATGTGAGCGAGGATCACTTCCCCCCCGGATGATCGCCATGCTCGAATCCGTCTGGGGCCAGGGCTTCCTGTCGCCCGGCGGCGCGGATGAGGTGGCCCGGGTTCTGGAAGGCCACGACCTGCGCGGCAAGGCGGTGCTGGACATCGGCTGCGGCGCGGGCGGCATCGACATCGCGCTTGTCGCCCGCCATGGTGCCGCCTACGTCACCGGGCTGGACGTCGAAGACCCGGTGCTGAACCGCGCCCGCGCCCTGATCGCCGAAAACGGCCTGTCTGATCGGATCGGCCTGGTCAAGGTCGCGCCCGGCCCGCTGCCCTTTCCGCCCGGCACCTTCGACGTGGTGTTTTCCAAGGATTCCATCGTTCACATCCCCGACAAGCACGCCCTGATGGCCGAGGTCGCCCGCGTGCTGAAGCCGGGCGGCTGGTTCCTGGCCTCTGACTGGCTGATCGGGACCGAGACGATCTCGCCGCTGATGGCCGAATACATCGCCGCCGAGGGGCTGGATTTCGGCATGGCCACCCCCGCCCGCTACCGCGCCGCGATGCAGGCGCAGGGCTTCACCGACATCCGCATCACCTCGCGCAATGCCTGGTATGGCCAAGAGGCGCGGGCCGAGGTGGCGCGGATGCAGGGAGAGGCCGGCGCCCGCGCGGCGGCCCTTGTCGGACCGGAGTTCGTGGCCCATAACATAGCGATATGGGAAAGGATGATCCCGGTGCTGGACACCGGCGAACATTGCCCGACCCATCTGGCGGCCCGGCGGCCCTGAGCGCCCGGCCGTGCGGCCCCCCGGGGGCCGACGATTTGTTGGGGTGGGCCAAAGCGCGCACCGATTTGACGGTAAAGATAGGCGCGCCGCGGTCCGGGCAGAATGCAGGGCCGGCCGGATCGCACCCACGACATTGCCGGAGGCTTCATGAAACCCGCCTACGCCTGGCCCGATCCTGACCGCGACTATGCCAACGGCGCCTTCATCGCCGAATCGGACAGCTACCCGCCCGCCTGGGCTGCCGTCGCCGCCGCCTTCCGCGCCAATGCCGGCGACCGCGCGCGGCTGAACCTGCCCTATGGCCCCGGCGACCGGCACCGCTTCGACCTGTTCCTGCCCGCCCGGCCGCCCTCGGGCGTCGTCGTCTTTGTCCACGGCGGCTACTGGATGGCCTTTGGCCGCGAGACCTGGTCGCACCTGGCCGCAGGCGCCCTGGCCTGGAACTGGGCCGTCGCGATGCCGTCCTACACGCTGGCGCCCGCCGCCCGGATCGGCGCGATCACGGCCGAGATCGCCGCCGCCTGCCGGGCCGTGGCGGCCGAGGTTCCGGGGCCGATGGTGGTGACCGGCCATTCCGCCGGCGGCCACCTGTCGGCCCGGATGGGCTGCACCAACATCGACCTGCCGATGGTGCGGCGGGTCGTGCCCGTCTCGCCGCTGACCGAACTGGGCCCGCTGATGGCGACGAAGATGAACGCCACGCTGGCGCTGGACGCGGCCGAATGTGCCGCCGAAAGCCCGGCGCGGCTGCCCCTTCGGCCGGGCACCAAGGCCCAGGTCTGGGTCGGCGCCCAGGAACGCCCGGTCTTCCTGTGGCAGGCCCGCGTGCTCTCCGAGGAATGGGGCTGCGACTGGACCGCCGACCCCGACCGCCACCATTTCGACGTGATCGACGCGCTGGCCGATCCGCATTCCGCGCTGGTCGAGGCGCTGCTGAGGCCCTGAGCGCCGTTCAGGCCGCGCCGGTGATTTCCTCCATCTCCTCGGCCCGCCGGGCCTGGGCCTGCCGCGCCGCCTCGATCCGCGCCAGCCGGCGGCGGCGGACCTCGTAGATCGCCGCCAGTGCCAGCGTCACCAGGATCAGCAACAGCGCCAGCGCGTTGATCTTGGGCGTGATCCCCGACCGCACCTGGCTAAAGACATAGACCGTCAGCGTGGTCTCGTTGGCCTTGGTGAACAGGGTGACGTTGAAGTTCTCGATCGACTGGAAGAAGGCGATGGCCGCCGCGGCGGCGATGGCCGGGTAAAGATGCGGGAGAAGGATGCGCCGCAGCACCTGGCCATGGTTCGCGCCCAGGTCCAGCGCCGCCTCCTCAAGCCCCGGATCGAAGCTTTGCAGCCGCGCCAGCACCAGAAGCATCACATAGGCCGCGATGTAGCTGACCTGCCCCAGCACCGACAGATGCAGGCCCCGGCCGAACAGGAAGAACCCGCGCGCGTCCAGCGTCTGGCCCATCTGGTTCCAGAACAGCACCGTCGAGATGCCGATCACCAGCCCCGGCGCCAGCACCGGCGCCACCATGAAACCGTAAAGCGTGGCCCGCACCCGCCCCGAGATCGAGTTGATGACGATCGCCGCCGCCGTGCCGATCGGCACCGCCAGCGCCACCACCGCCAGCGCCACCAGGATCGAGTTGACCAGCGCCCCCCACATCGTCTGGTCGGCCCAAAGTTCGTGGAACCAGGCCCAGGTGAACCCCTTCCAGGGCGCGACGGTCGGCAGCTTGCTGTCGTTGAAGGCGGCCCCCGACATGACGATCAGCGGCACCATCAGATAGGCCAGGAACAGAGCAAAGTAGACCCGGCCCAGGATCACGCGATTCCGGTTCATTTGGCGATGTCCGACAGTTTGACCCGGAAGACCCGCATCATCAGGATCACGAAAAAGATGCAGACCAGAAGGAAGATCATCGAATAGGCGGCCCCCGTGTTCCAGTCCAGCGCGTCGTTGAACCAGTTGTAGATCGTCTGCGGGAACCAGTTCGCCTTGGTCGATCCCACCACCGTCGGCACCAAGAGCGACCCGGCCGACAGCATGAAGACCATGACGCAGCCGCTGGCGATGCCGGGTTTCGAATGCGGGATCACCACCCGCCAATGCGTCCGCCACCAGGGGCTGCCCAGATCCTCGGCCGCCTCGATCTGGTTGGTGTCCAGCGAGGTGATCGCGGTGTAGATCGGGAACAGCATGAACAGGACGTAGCAGTAGGTCAGCACCACGACGATGGCGTCATAGCTGGTCAGGATGCCGTTCTGCCAGCGGATCGGCTTGTCGATCATGCCGACCCCGGTCAACAGCGCGTTCAGCGGGCCGTTGTAGGTCAGGATCACATACCAGGCAAAGGCGCGCAGCGCCTCGGAGACCCACATCGGGATGAACAGCAGCAATAGCAGCGTCGGGATCGACCGCGGGCTGGCCACCTTGGCCAGGAAATAGGCCAGCGGATAGGCCAGGATCAGCGTGAACAGCGTCACCAGCGAGGCATAGAAGACCGTGTCGAGAAAGGTCTTGATGTGGATCGGCAGGGTGACGGGAATGCCGAAGATCGAGGTCGGGTTGCCGTTCTCGAAGATCTTGCCGTAGTTCCGCAGGGTATAGACGTCCTTCGGGCCGCCGATGTCGACCACCGGCAGATAGGGGCGGAAGCTCTGCTCGAGCATCGCGATGTTCGGCAGCACCACCAGCACCAGGATCCAGAAGGCGACCAGCAGCACGAAGACCGAGGTCATCCCCGTGCCGTAGCGGCGCAGCAGGTCGTGCATGGCTCAGGCCCTCATGCTGGCGTCGGGAAGGATCGCGGCCAGCCGCGGATCGAAGGTCGCGTGCAGCGCGGCGCCCATCTCGGGCACCGTGGCCGAGCCGTCGTTGCGCACCTCGGCGGCGATCAGCTGGCCCTGCGCCGTCCGTGCCAGGACCGAGATGAAGTTGCCCTCGAAGGACACTTCCTCGACCGTCACGGGGATCGAGTTCTCGGCCCCCGGCGTCATGCCCAGGATCGTGTGTTCGGGCCGGACGTACAGCTTGACGGCCTTGGCGCCCTCGATCTGGCCCAGCCGCGCGCGAAAGCTGCCCTGCGCCGTGGCAAATCCCGCCATGCCGCCCGAGGGGTTCTGAACTTCGCCCGAGAAGACATTGTTTTCGCCCACGAAAGCGGCGACAAAGCCATTCACCGGGTTGTTGTAGATCTCGCGCGGGTCGGCGATCTGCTGGATGCGGCCCTGGCTCATCACGCCCACCCGGTCGCTCATCGCCAGGGCCTCGCCCTGATCGTGGGTGATGTAGATGAAGGTTACGCCGGTCCGCTTCTGGATCGCCCGCAGTTCCGCCCGCATGTGCTGGCGCAGCTTCAGGTCCAGCGCGGAAAGGGGTTCGTCCAGCAGCATCACCTGCGGCTCGACCGCCAGCGCGCGGGCGATGGCGACGCGCTGCTTCTGGCCGCCCGAAAGCTGGCTGACCATCTTGTCGGCCGCCCCCGGCAGGTCGACCAGCTTCAAGAGTTCCTCGGCCTTGGCGCGGCGCTGCGCCTTGCCCACACCGCGCACCTCAAGCCCGAACGAGATGTTCTCCCAGATCGGCATCAGCGGGAACAGCGCCAGGTTCTGGAAGATCAGCGCCGTCGGCCGCTGGTTCGGGCGCTGCCCGCGCATGTCCTTGCCGCCGATCCTGATCGACCCTTGCGTCGGCTCGATGAAGCCCGAGATCATCCGCAGGATGGTGGTCTTGCCGCAGCCCGACGGGCCAAGGAACGAAAAGAATTCGCCCGGCCGGATCGACACATCGGCATGGTCGACGGCGCGGAAGCTGCCGAAATCGCAGCACACGTTGTCCAGATCAATCCCGGCGCTCATCGCGCGTTGTCCCCCTGAGGTCTTTTGTTCTTTTGCTGCCGGCCATCAGGCCCTGCGGCCCCCGCACCTGCCATGGCCGGCCCGCGCCGCATCATCGGTGCGAACCCGGTCGGATTGCACGTCACGCGGGCACGCCGGGTCCCTTGCGGACCCGGCGCTCCCGCGATCATCAGGCTGCCCCGATCAGGCTGCCCCGATCAGGCCGCCTTGTACTTGTCGGCGTATTCGGCGCGCTTGGTCAGGAAGTCGGCCGACTGGTCGGGCCACCACCACAGCTTCGACAGCGCCTCGTCGTTGAAAGTGCCGTTGTAGTAGGTCGCCACGTCGGGGTTCAGCAGGTCGGCTGCCCCCTTGCCCACCGGGTTCGACGAGAAGGCCGAGGCCCAGCCCGAAGCACCTTCGGCGGTCGAGATCCACTTGGCGAATTCATGCGCCTGCTCGACGTTGGCGGCGTTCTTCATCAGCACGAAGCCCTGGTGCCAGGCAAAGGCGCCCTCGGCCGGCGCGACATAGGCATAGCCGTCGTTGCGCAGGTTGTAGCCGGTCGAATCCCAGCACAGGCCGATCACCGCGCCGTTGGCGGTAAAGCCGGCGTTGGCCTCGTTCTCGCCGGTCCAGTACTGCACCACGTTGCCCTTCATCTCGATGGCCTTGGCCAGCGCGATGTCCCACAGCTCGGCCATCGCGGCCATGTCGGTGTAGCTGTCCATCCAGGGGCGCGGCAGCTGGCCGGTGGCGTCCAGCCAGCGGCCCATCGCGGCCAGCGCCGAATGCGGCCGCAGCACGGCCGGGTTTTCCGGGTTGAACAGGTCGCCCAGGCTGGGCGGCGACGACAGCTTGGCCCCGGCGGTGTTCACCACCATCGCCTCGGTGCCCCAGTTCGACGGCACATATTTCAGCACCCCGCCCGGACGCGACCGCTCGCCCGCCGCGCCATCGGCCAGGCCCGGCAGATAATTGCCCATCGCCAGCTTCGATTCGTCCCAGGCGCCCAGAAGGCCGTTCGAATCCCAGGCGCCGACGCGGTCGATCGTCGGTTCGATCACGTCGATGCCGCCCGCCTCCAGCGCGACCTTGCCTTCGGCATACATCGTTTCCTGGTCGGGCAGTTCCTTGAAGTTGACGGTGATCCCGGTCGCCGCGGTGAAGGCGGGAAACACCTTTTCGGCCAGCGCGGGGTATCCGGCCCAGCCGGTGAAGTTCAGCTCGCCCGACGAGGCCAGCGCCTTGGACGAGATGATGGCAGGCGCGGCCAGCAGGCCCGCGCCGGCCGCCGAGGCCTTGAGAAAGCGGCGGCGGCTGAGGGTGGTCATGGTGGTCAAGATCGTTCTCCCTGGTTGTCGTTCTTTCGGACGGGTCAACCCGCCGGTCAGGTCTTTTGCCGGATAGGTCCGGCCCGGTGCCGCGGGCCTGATCGGACCGCATCGCACAAGGCCGCCTGCCGGCGCCTGCGAGGCGAACCTTACTCCTCCCGGACCCGGTTCTGTCAATTCACCTTGCAGCGCGACGCCGGCGTTCCGCGCTGTTTCCTGGGCCCATGGGTCCATCGTTTCGGGGTCTCCTTAATCCGACCAAAAGAATCATCTTTACAAAGATGAGCGTTTTGCTCATCTATCCCGCCAGCCACCTTGACCGCACAGGATCCTCCGATGCCCGTTTCCGCCCGCCTGCTGTCCGCCTCTGCCCTGGCTCTGGCCCTTGCCCTGCCCGCCCGGGCCGCCGACCCTGCGGCGGTGGCGGCCGGCTATGCCGATCTGGCCGCCGCCGGCTATGGCGACAGCCTGGCGACGGCGCAGGCGCTGAGGACCGCAGTCGATGCCCTGGTCTCCGACCCCTCGGCGGAAACCCTGGCCGCCGCCCGCGCCGCCTGGATCGCCGCCCGCGTGCCCTATCAGCAGACCGAGGTCTTCCGTTTCGGCAACCCCATCGTCGACGACTGGGAGGGCCGGGTGAACTCATGGCCGCTGGACGAGGGGCTGATCGACTATGTCGCCGACGGCACCGCCGGGAACCAGGAAAACCCGCTGGCCGGCCTGAACGTCATCGCCCATCCGCAGCTGACCATCGCCGGCCAGCCGGTCGATGCCACGGCGATCACCCCCGACCTGATCGCCACCACCCTGCACGAGGCCGACGGGATCGAGGCGAACGTCGCCTCGGGCTATCACGCCATCGAATTCCTGCTCTGGGGCCAGGACCTGAACGGCACCGGCCCCGGCGCGGGCAACCGCCCGTTCACCGACTATGTGCAGGGGCCGGGCTGCACCGGCGGCAACTGCGACCGCCGCGCCGCCTATCTGGTGGCCGCGACCGACCTTCTGGTGCAGGACCTGTCCTACATGGCCGCCCAATGGGCCCAAGACGGCGCCGCCCGCGCCCGTCTTGCCGCCGACCCGCAGGCGGCCCTCATGGCGATGCTGACCGGCATGGGCAGCCTGTCCTATGGCGAGCAGGCGGGCGAGCGGATGAAGCTGGGCCTGATGCTGAACGACCCCGAGGAAGAGCACGACTGTTTTTCCGACAACACTCCCGACAGCCACTTCCACGATGGGCTGGGGGTGCAGAACGTCTACCTGGGCCGCTATGTCCGCACTGATGGCAGCGTGGTCAAAGGCCCGGCGCTGGCCGATCTGGTCGCCGCTGCCGACCCCGCGCTGGATGCCCGGCTGAAGGCCGAACTGGACGCCACCCTGGCGGCGCTGGACGCGATCCGCGCCGCGGCCGAAGGCGGCATGGCCTATGACCAGATGCTGGCCCCCGACAATGCCGCCGGCGAGGCGCTGATCCTGGCCGGCGTCGATGCCCTGGTGGCCCAGACCCGCTCGATCGAACGCGCCGTCGCCGCACTTGGCCTGTCGAAGATCGCCTTCGAAGGCTCGGACAGCCTCGACAACCCCGGCGCCGTTTTCCAGTAGTTTCCGAGGAAACAGCGCTACCGCCGCAGCCGCGCCAGGCTGCAGCATCCCTGCAAGGGCAAGGACCCCCACCATGAAGACCCCCCTCGCCGCCCTGCTTGCCGCCCTGCCCGTCCTGGCCCAGGCCCAGACGCTGGACGACCGCCACCTGCCCGTCATCCCCCGCACCGCCGAGGAAACCGCCCGCATCGCCACCGTGTTGGCCCCGCCCGCCGATTTCACCGCGCCCGAGCCGTTCGAGGACCTGCCCGCCGGCGCCGCTACCGTGCGCAACACCGCCAACCGCGATGCCTTCAGCCAGTTCTCGGCCAATACCCCGGTCGAAAACGAGATGCTGTTCAAGCTGGGCAATGCGCTTTTCCGCAAGACCTGGGTCGCGGCGCCGGCCTCGACCAAGGGGTCGGACGGGCTGGGGCCGGTCTACAACGCCCGCGCCTGCCAGGATTGCCACCTCAAGGACGGCCGCGGCCACCCGCCCGAAGGCCCCGACGACGACAGCCTGTCGATGTTCCTGCGACTGTCGGTTCCCGGCGGCCCGGTGCCCGAAGGCATCGCCGACTGGCTGGCCACCCAGCCCGACCCCACCTATGGCGGCCAGTTGCAGGACCTGGCCGCCCCCGGCCAGGCCGCCGAAGGCCGGATGCAGGTAACATACCGCGACCTGCCGGTGACGCTGGCCGATGGCACCGTGATCACCCTGCGCGACCCCGCCTATGCCCTGGCCGACCCCGCCTTTGACCCGCCCGCGCCCGACCTGATGCTGTCGCCGCGCGTTGCGCCGCAGATGATCGGCCTTGGCCTGCTCGAGGCGATCCCCGCGGCCGACATCCTGGCCCTTGCCGACCCCGACGACTCCGACAAAGACGGCATCTCGGGCCGGGCGCAGATTGTTCCTTCCGTCGAATTCGGCGTGCCGATGCTGGGCCGCTTCGGGCTGAAGGCCGGGGCGCCGACGATCCGCGAACAATCCTCGGGCGCGTTTTCCGGCGACATGGGCCTGTCGACCGTGCTGCACCCCGCCCCCTGGGGCGATTGCACCGCCGCCCAGACCGCCTGCCGCGACGCCCCCCACGGCCAGGACCCCGGCCTGCGCGACGGGCTGGAGGTCGACCGCGAAAGCCTGGACCTGGTCACCTACTATTCCCGCAACCTCGGCGTACCGGAACGGCGCAGCCCCGCCGACCCCACCGTGCTGCGCGGCAAGGCGCTGTTCCACGGCCTGAACTGCCAGGGCTGCCACCAGCCCAAGCACGTCACCCACCGGCTGGACGGCCAGCCCGAGCAAAGCTTTCAGCTGATCTGGCCCTACACCGACCTTCTGCTGCACGACATGGGGCCGGGCCTGGCCGACAACCGCCCCGAGGGCCGCGCCAGCGGTCTTGAATGGAAGACGCCGCCGCTCTGGGGCATCGGCCTGACCGAAACCGTTTCCGGCCACACGCAATTCCTGCACGATGGCCGCGCGCGCTCGCTGATCGAGGCGATCCTCTGGCACGGGGGCGAGGCGCAGGCCGCCCGCGACGGCGTCGTGGCGCTGTCGGCCAAGGACCGCGCCGCCCTGATCGCCTTTCTGGAAAGCCTGTGACCGATGCCCCTGGCCCGCATTCTCGCCCTGACCCTGGCCCTTGCCGCCGCCGCGCCCGCGCGGGCGGATTTCCCCGAAACCCTGCGCGACCACATCCTGCCCGGGGTCGCGGCCTTTCGCGACGCCACCGCCGCGCTGGCCGATACAGCCGCCGCCAGTTGTGACCGCCAGGCGCTGCGCCCGCCCTATCAGGCCGCCTTCGACGCCTGGATGGGCATCAGCCACCTGCGCATCGGCCCGGCAGAAGAGGACGGCCGCGCGCTGGCCATCGCCTTCTGGCCCGACCCCAAGGGCCTGGGCTGGAAGCAGCAGCAGGCATTATTGACCGGCGACCCCGCCGCGCTGGAGCCGCAGGCCTTCGCCCGCCAGTCGGTCGCCGCCCGCGGCCTTTTCGGCCTGGAACGCCTGCTCTACCCCACCGAGCCGCTGCCCGCCGACCCCTGCCCGCTGATCCGCGCCACCGCCACCGACCTGGCCCGCATGGCCGCCGAGATCGACGCCGCTTGGACCGGCGGCTATGCCGAGGCGATGCTGACCGCCGGCGCACCGGGCAACACCCTGTTCCTGGGCGGCCCCGAAGTGCGCCAGGCCCTGTTCACCCTGCTGTATACCGGGCTGGAGTTTGACGGCGACCAGCGCCTGGGTCGGCCGATGGGCGAACCCTCGCGCGCCACCCCCGCCAAGGCCGAGGCCATCGCTTCGGGCCGGTCCCTGCGCAACGTCTTGATATCGCTGCAATCCCTGCGCGGGATGCTGGTCAGCCTGACCCCGGACGCGCCGCGCACCGTGGCCGCCTTTGACCACGCCATCTCCCTGGCCAAGGGCCTGGACGACCCCGTCTTCGCCGGCGTCGCCTCGCCCGAAGGCCGGCTGAGGGTGGAAATCCTGCAACAGGCGATCTCGCATATCCGCGAGGTTGCGCTGCTAGAGGCGGCGCCCGAACTGGACGTGGGCATCGGCTTCAACGCCGCGGACGGCGACTGAGATGGCCACACGACGCGCCTTTCTGGCCGGCCTTGCGGCGACGCTGGCCCCCCGCCCGACCTGGGCCGAGGTCGGCAGCCCCGCCTTC
>JAGPCN010000335.1 GCA_018058035.1 Fuscovulum sp. | reverse complement strand
GGGAAAGGGTGAGAGGCTGGACAACGACCCAAGCGGGGCTCGTTACGGCTGCTTCCTTCCGGACCTGACCGGGTTGGCGAGGCGCCTGCCCGCGCCAACCTCTCGCCACCGCATATAGGGCCGGCCCGGCGGATTAGCAAGCGGTCGGGGAAGGGCGCGGAATTCGTGCGAATTCCGTTCCGATTTCCGTGCGGAAATCGGCTCCTGGCGGACAGGGTCAGACCAGCCCGGCCATCCGTGCGCCGGTGACCAGGTCGGGTGCCAGGTGATGTGCCCACCGCCCTTCGCTGGGGGCCAGGTCGGGCACCTGCACCACCACGCAGCCCGCCCGGTGCGCGGCCTCGGCGCCGGTCTCGCTGTCTTCGAACACCAGGCAGCGGGCCGGGTTCACCCCCAGCAGGCGGGCGGCCAGCAGGTAGGGTTCGGGCGCGGGTTTCGGCGCGCTGACGTCGTGCAGCGTGATGACATGGGCGAAGGCATGCGCGATGCCGGCGACCGCCAGTTTGCGGTGCGCCCCCTCGCGTCCGGTCGAGGTGACCAGCACCCGCGGCAGGTCGGGCGCGGCCAGCAGGTCGGCCGCCCCCGGCTTCAGCGGCAAGCCGCGCTCGACGCCGGCCTGAAAGCCGGCCGACCAGTGGCGGCCGATGCCGTCCAGGTCGGCCTGCGGAAAGGCGGCCCGGATGATGGCCGAGGCGGTCGGTTCGTCCTTGCCGATCAGTCCGTGCATGAAGGCTTCGGCCACTTGCAGCCCGTGGGCGGCGAAGGCCGCGATCCCGGTGGCGGCGGCGATGCTTTCGGTGTCGATCAGCGTGCCGTCCAGATCGAAGAAGAGCGCGTCGTACATCGGGGTGTTCCGGGGCTGCGGCGGGGGACGGGTCCGCTCCTTCTGTCATGCCCGGCGCGCGGGGAAAAGCCCCGGGCGGCGAGGCCTAGAGGTGCAGGCGCAGGCGGTGAAAGCCGGTGTCGGTGATGCCCAGGAACTCGGGCGCCAGCCGGGCGGCCTCGGACAGGTGGGCCAGGGCGCAGGGGCCGCTGTCGAAGGTGACGGTGGTTCCCGGGTGCGGCGCCAGTGCCCAGGTCTCGGGCAGGTCGCAGGTTGCAAGGTCGATGCGTCGGGCCCGTTGCAGGTAGCCGCGCAGGACGTCGGTCATCAGCATCCTGTCTTCCAGCACCACTTCGGTCGGGCGCGGCGCGGGGATGCCCAGCGTACCGCCAGTGCGGTAGTTGTTGGTGACCAGCACGAACCGGTCATCGGGATGCACCGGGCGGCCGCCCAGGGTGACCGAGACGACCCGCCGCGCGCCCGGCCGGATCAGCGTGCCGCGCTGGTCGTAGCGCGGCGGCACCGCGGGGTCGATGCGATAGCTGAGGCCGTGGAAGGCGGAGAACGAGTGGCTTGGGTAAGAGGGGTCGATCAGCGGCTGGTTCTGCGCCCCGGGGATGATCGTCAGGTACAGCGCGGCGGCGCGTTCGATCTGTTCCACGATCTCGGCGCCCGAGGCCAGCACGGCGACGGCGGTGTTGGGAAACGGGTAGAGGTCGAACAGGTTGCGCACCGTCAGGTCGCCGGCGGCGATGTCGGTATAGTTCAGCGGCCCGCCGCGGCCGCCGGCCCGATAGGGTGTGGCCGTGGTCACGATCGGCAGGCCCGCATGCGGGGTGCCGGCCAGGGCTCGGCGGACATAGTCGGTCTTGGCGCAGGCCACCAGGCGCATCGCCGGCACGTCGGCCACCTGCGCCAGGCAGGTCGACAGCGCAATTTCGGTGGTGCCGATGGCCTTGCGGGTCCAGGCCAGCGCGGCGCGGTGGTCGCTGCCCACCGCCCGGCGCAGCGCCGCGGCATTGCGGCGGATCGTGTCGGCCGGCATCCCGGCGATCTCTTCCGACACGCTGACTGCGCGCACCTGGGCCTGGCGCAGCTGCCAGCGCCCGGCCTCGACGCGCAGCGACAGGTCCATGATCCCCAGGTGGCTGCCCGAGTGGCCCGGCTGCACCGCAGGCTTGCCCGCCAGCCGCCCCTCGGCCGGGTTCACCCGCGGATCGGGGTGCAGGCCGCGGAACGGGAACACCAGGTGGCTGTGGCCGGCGATCAGCAGGTCGATCCCGTCGATCTCGGCGATCTCGGTCGCCTGGCCGTCGGCATCGACCCCGCCACCGGGAAGGCCGATGCCGGTATGCGCCAGGCACAGCACCAGGTCGGCGCCGGCGCGGCGCATCTCGGGCACCCAGGCGCGCGCGGCCTCGACCATCGGGCGGGTGTACAGGCGGTTGCCCAGATGCTCGCGGTCCCAGCGAAGGATTTCGGGCGGGGTCAGGCCCAGCACCCCCAGGCGCAGGCGGTGGCGGCGGCCGTCGGGCCCGGTCGGCTGGCGGTCGACCAGGGCAAAGGGCGGGGCCAGCGTGTCGTCGCCCAGCGGATGGTCGGCCCGCCGGCGCAGCACATTGGCCGAGACCACCGGAAACCGCGCGTCTTCGATGGCGCGTTGCAGCAGATCCAGCCCGAAGTTGAATTCGTGGTTGCCCAGCGTCACCGCATCGTAGCGCAGCGCGTTGAAGGCCTGGATCGCCGGATGGGGTTTCTTGCGCCGCCCCCGGGCGGCCAGGTCGGCCAGGGCCGAGCCCTGCAGGAAATCGCCGTTGTCGAAAAGGAAGGCGTCCGGAACTTCGGCCCTGGCCGCCGAAATCAGGCTTGCCGTCTGGGCCAGTCCCTGTCCGAACAGGGGGCGGTGCGCCGCGTAGTCGTAAGACAGGATGTTGGCATGAAGATCGGTGGTGGCCAGGATGCGGACGGTCAGGTCCGCCGCCGGCCCCGTCGCGGCGCCAGGGCCGCATTCGGGGCCTGATCCAGGGCCGGCGCCGGCAACCCCCGCCTGCCGGGTCATGCTGTCGGGTCCGCTGTCGGCCAAGGGATCGGTACCGCCATCCGCGGCCAGGCGAAGCCGCGCAACCGGACGGAGCGTCATTGCCCCCCTCGTGGGCCTTGCGGCTGTCCGGGCTGAGTTCCAGGCGACAAGGGACCGAACCTGCATTGCTTTCGTTTCTCTGCGATTCTGTATCGCATGGGGGAAAAGGACAAGCAGAGTCTGAAAGAGAGAATTTATTTTCAACGCATGATTGTCTGCCGAAAGCCACACTTGCGGCGCTGCGCAGCGGGTTTGCACCGCCATGCGCGGCATGCGAAGAAGGCCGCGGGCAGCGGGCGGGCAGGGCATGCGGCAGGCAGAGACAGTGACATTCGGCGGCTCGGGGCTGGACCGGGCGCAGGGGCTGCGCGGCGATCCCGCGGCGCTTGAGGCGGCCTGGGCGGGCGCGCGGGTGTTGGCCTTGTGGCGCGGCCGGGTCTGCGTGACGGGCGAGCCAGAGGCCGCCGCGCTGGTCTGGATCGGCCCGGACCATCCCGTGTTGCAGGGAGCGACCGAGCGGATCTTGCTGGGCCGCGACGATGGCAGGGCCTGCTTCGCCGTCGACATCTCGGCCAGCCACAGCCCGCAGGCGGCAGCGGGCGGGTCGTTCGATGCCACGCGCGAGCCGCACCCGGCCTTTGCGCCCGACCAGGGCTTTGCCGACCTGCGCGGGGTGATGGCGGCGCTGTCGCCGCGGCAGGCGGAACTGGCGGCCACGGCGCGGGCGCTGGCGGAATGGCACCG
>JAGPCN010000334.1 GCA_018058035.1 Fuscovulum sp. | reverse complement strand
GCCCCGGCCGCGCCAGGATGAAATCGCCGGTCACCGGATAGTGGATCAGCCCGGCCAGGGTGCGCCCGCCCGCCACCAGCGCCAGGATCATGCCAAAGATCGGGATGCCATGGGCAAAGTTCCAGGTACCATCGACCGGGTCGATCACCGCCGCCAGATCGGCCCCCTGCAGCCGCGACAGCACCGCCGGGTCGGCCGAGGCCGCCTCTTCTCCGACCAGCACGACCCCCGGCAAGCGCCGGGCTAGCGCCTGTCCCAGGGCCGCCTCGGCCGCCGTGTCGGCATCGGTCACCAGGTCGTCCGGCGCCGATTTCGCCCGCGCCGTTTCCGACGACAGGGCGCGGAACCGCGGCATCACCTCGGCCGCGCCGATGCGCGCCATGTCGGCCATCAGCGCCTGCAAGAGGCTGTCGTCGATCGCCTTCATCCCCGGCCTCAGCCTTCACCGCCAAGCGCCAGGCATTCGGCATGCGACGGGCAGCCGACCACATGGTCGTTGACCATGCCCACGGCCTGCATGAAGGCATAGGTGATGGTCGGCCCGCAGAAGGTGAAACCGTGCTTTTTCAACGCCTTGGACATGGCGCGGGATTCCGCGGTTTCGGTCGGCACCTCGGCCATGCCGGCGCGGCGGGTCTGCAACGGGCGCCCGCCGACAAAGGACCAGAGGAAAGGCGAAAAGCCCCGCTCGGCCTCGATCCGCAGGTAGCCTTGCGCGTTGCGGATGGTTCCCTCGATCTTGCCGCGATGGCGCACGATGCCGGGATCGGCCAGCAGGCGCGAGATGTCGTCTTCGCCCCAGGTGGCGATTTCTGCGGGGTGAAAGCCGCGAAAGGCGGCGCGGAAATTCTCGCGCTTGCGCAGGATGGTGATCCACGACAGCCCGGCCTGAAAGCCGTCGAGGACCAGCTTTTCCCACAGCGCCCGGGAGTCGCGTTCGGGGCGGCCCCAGTCGGTGTCGTGGTAGGCGACATACAGCGGATCGGTACCGCACCAGCTGCAACGGGTCATCGGGGTCTTTCGCCAAAGTGGTTCCGATTTGCGGCAAATGCCGCCGCTTCAGCGCAGGTTTACCTTTCCCTGCGCAATCTGTCATCCGTCCGGAACCAGCGCTCGGGGGGGCGCGATGAGCTTCATGAAAGGGCCGCACAGGCCAAAGTTCGATCTTGAATCCGATGTGGCATCGCCCTTGGCCGTTGCCACCTCTTCGGCCGACCGCGAGACGCTGGCGATGGTCTCGGCGGCGCTGTCGCTACGGCGGATGCGGCTGGCCTTCCAGCCCGCGGTCTATGCCGCCGATCCCTCGATCATCGGTTTCTACGAAGGCTACATCCGCCTGCTTGACCCGCAGGATCGGGTGATCCCGGCCCGCGACTTCATGGAAGTGGCGGAAACCCAGGAACTGGGCCGCGAAATCGACGTGGCGGCGCTGCAACTGGGGCTGCTGACCCTGCAAAAGCACCCCGGCATCCGGGTGGCGGTGAACATGTCGGCCCGGTCGATCGGCTACAAGAAATGGGCGCAGACGCTGCGCCAGGCGCTGAAGACGCATCCGGGCCTGGGCCGCGGCCTGATCCTGGAAATCAGCGAAGCCAGCGCCATGCAGATGCCCGACGTGCTGATCCCCTTCATGAAGGACCTGCGCGCCGAACAGATCGCCTTCACGCTGGACGATTTCGGCGCCGGGGCGACCTCGCTGCGCCTGTTGTCCGAATTCCGTTTCGACATCGCCAAGCTGGACGGAATGTTCATCCGCGGGATCGAGCGGAGCGAGAAGAATCAGCCCATCGTCAAGGCCGCCATCGCGCTGGCCCGCGAATTCGGCATGTTCCTGGTGGCCGAATCCGTCGAGACCGCGGCCGAGGCGCACTGGCTGCGAGACCATGGTGTCGGCTGCCTGCAGGGCTATCTGTTCGGCGCGCCCGAGGTGGCGCCCGATTTCGCCCGCTTCCGCAAGGGCCGGCAAGAGGTATAGGGGCATCCTCCGCGCATGATGCCGCAGCGCCGCGCAACTTTCTTGCGGTTGCAACACGAAAGTCCTAATCCCGGACTCAGGCGCCGCGGGCGCGGGTATTCCGAGGAGAGGGATCACATGACCAATGTCGTTATCGTCGCGGCGGGCCGGACCGCCGTGGGCAGCTTCAACGGCTCGTTCGCCACTACGCCCGCGCATGACCTGGGCGCCGCCGTGATCGAGGCCGTGGTGGCCCGCGCCGGCATCGACAAGGCCGAGGTCGAGGAAACCATCCTGGGCCAGGTGCTGACCGCCGGTCAGGGCCAGAACCCCGCCCGCCAGGCCCACATCAAGGCCGGCCTGGCGAAAGAGGCCAGCGCATGGTCGCTGAACCAGGTCTGCGGCTCGGGCCTGCGGGCGGTGGCCCTGGGGGCCCAGCACGTCCAGCTGGGCGATGCGCGGATCGTTATCGCCGGTGGCCAGGAATCGATGTCGCTGTCGCCCCACGTCGCGCATCTGCGCGCTGGCCAGAAGATGGGCGACCTGAACTTCATCGACTCGATGATCAAGGACGGACTGTGGGATGCCTTCAACGGCTATCACATGGGCCAGACGGCGGAAAACGTCGCCAACCAGTGGCAGATCAGCCGCGACATGCAGGACGAATTCGCGCTGGCCAGCCAGAACAAGGCCGAAGCCGCGCAAAAGGCCGGCAAGTTCAAGGACGAGATCATTCCCTTCGTGGTGAAGACCCGCAAGGGCGACACGGTGGTTGATGCCGACGAATACATCCGCCACGGCGCAACGCTTGAATCGATGCAGAAGCTGCGCCCGGCCTTCACCAAGGACGGCTCGGTCACCGCCGCCAACGCCAGCGGCATCAATGACGGCGCGGCGGCGGTGCTGCTGATGACCGAGGAAGAGGCCGCCAAGCGCGGGCTGAAGGTCATCGCCCGCATCGCCAGCTATGCCACCGCGGGCCTGGACCCGTCGATCATGGGCGTCGGCCCGATCCACGCCAGCCGCAAGGCGCTGCAAAAGGCGGGCTGGAAGGTTGCCGACCTGGACCTGGTCGAGGCGAACGAGGCCTTTGCCGCCCAGGCCTGTGCGGTGAACAAGGACATGGGCTGGGATCCGGCCATCGTGAACGTGAACGGCGGCGCCATCGCCATCGGCCACCCGATCGGCGCCAGCGGCGCGCGCATCCTGAACACGCTGCTGCATGAAATGGCGCGGTCGGGCCGCAAGAAGGGCCTGGCGACGCTGTGCATCGGCGGCGGCATGGGCGTGGCGATGTGCCTGGAACGCGCCTGACGCTTTAGCCGCAGTGCAGAATTTCGCTGCAGAAGCGAAACCGGCGCGCAATAATCTTGCGCGCCGGTTTTCGTTTGGGTAACAGGATTTCAACGGCATACAAACGCATACCTCTGGAGGAGAATCAGAATGGCACGGGTGGCATTGGTTACGGGCGGATCGCGCGGCATCGGCGCGGCGATTTCCATCGCGCTGAAGGCGGCGGGCTACAAGGTCGCGGCGAACTACGCCGGCAATGACGATGCCGCCAAGGCCTTCACCGCCGAGACCGGCATCCCGACCTACAAGTGGTCGGTCGCCGACTACGACGCCTGCGCCGCCGGCATCACCAAGGTCGAGGCCGAGGTCGGCCCGATCGACGTGCTGGTGAACAACGCCGGCATCAC
>JAGPCN010000106.1 GCA_018058035.1 Fuscovulum sp. | reverse complement strand
GAAACGCTGATCGTGGTGTCGAACGGCGGCGTGGTGCCGATTGCCGAAGTGGCGAAAAAGCCGGTGTTCATGCTGTTCTCCGGCCCCTCGATGGCACCCGAAGCGGGGTATTACTTCAGCGAGATCGAGGGCGTGCCGAACTGCATCACCGTCGACATGGGCGGCACCAGCTTTGACGTCTCGACCGTGCTGGAAGGGCAGATCACCACCACCAAGGACGGCCGGATCATGAACTATCCGACCGGCGTCGCCTCGATCGAGATCGCCACTTTGGGCGCGGGCGGCGGGTCCATCGCCACCGTCGACAAGGGGCTGATCAAGGTCGGCCCGCGCAGCGCCGAGGCCGTGCCCGGCCCCGCCTGCTACATGCGCGGCGGCACCGAACCCACGGTCACGGATGCCTATGTCGTGCTGGGCTACATCAGCCCCGAGCATTTCCTGAACGGCCGGATGAAGATCGACCGCGACCTGGCCTGGAAGGCGGTCAAGGAAAAGATCGCCGACCCGCTGGGCATCAGCGTCGAGGACGCGGCGCTTGGCATCACCCAGGTGGTGAACGAGAACATGCTGGGCGGCATCCTGGACATGACCATCCGCCGCGGCGTCGACCCGCGCGAATTCGCGCTGGTGACGGGCGGCGGCGCCACGGCCGTTCCGGTGGCCTTCCTGGCCCGCGAGATGGGGATAAAGAAGATCATCATCCCGCGCCAGACCTCGGTCCTCTGTGCCTTCGGCGCCAACAACGCCGCCATCGCCATGAGCGAGGTGGTGTCGAAATACGCCGACACCGGCAACTTCGACTTTGACGGCGTGAACGAGGCGGTGGCCGGGATCACCGGCAAGGGCAGTGCCTTCCTGAACCGCATGGGCATTGCCCCCGAAGACCAGAACTTTGAGCTGTTCGTCTCGGCCCGCTACCCGATGCAGACGACCGAGCTGGAAATTCCGATCACGCTGGAGGGCGGCAAGATCACCCCCGCCAAGCTGAAGGAAATCACCCAGGCGTTCCATGACGCCTACCTGACCCGCTACAAGACCAACGACCCGGCATCGGACGTGGAATTCCTGATGTGGCGCAACCTGGCCACCTTCCAGCGCCCGCGCGTGGTGCTGCCCGAGCAGGAAAAGTCGGCCGAGACCTCGCCCAAGGGCGCGCTGCTGAAAACCGCGACCGCCTATTTCGGCGGCGGATCGACGGTGGAAACCGCCATCTACGACGGCGACAAGCTGGCCTACGGGATGTCGGTTCCCGGCCCCGCGCTGGTGGTGCTGCCCGATACCACCATCGTGGTGCCGCCCTTTGCCAGCCTGGACACCCGCAAGCACGGCTATTTCGTGATGGATGTCGACGTCGGCGTGCAGAAGGCCGCGACCCGGACCACGAAACGCGAACTGGCGGACGCGCACTAGCCTCTCCCCCCTGGCCCGTGCCCCGCGGTGTTCGGGGTGCGGGCCTTCTTTTCCTTCAAGGACGCAGGCATGGCGCAGATCCTGATCAACTTCCTCTCGCTGAGCGCCTTTTACAGCCTGTTCGCGGTGGGGCTGGCGCTGGTCTTCGGCGTGATGAAGGTGGTGAACTTCGCCCATGGCGAGTTCTTCATGATCGGCGGCTATGTGCTGTGGCTGCTGCTGGTCAGCTTTTCCGGCCTGCCCTTGTGGCTGGTGTTCCTGGCGGCGCTGGTCACGGGTCCGATCGTGGTGGGCCTGTTGGGCATCCTGGTCGAACGGCTGATCTTCGAGCGCACGGCCAAGGATGCCTTTGGCGGCTTCATCGCCTCGCTTGGCCTCTCATATGTGCTGCAATCGGCGGTGGCGCTTGGCCTGGGCGTGGTGTCGAAAAGCCTGCCGGTGATGATCCCCGGCCAGATCGAGGTCGCCGGCGGTACGCTGACCTTCCAGCGGCTGGTGGTGATCCTGGGCGCGGTCGGCATGATGGCGGGCCTGTGGTTCTACCTGAACCGCACCGCCGGCGGCCGGGCCATCCGCGCCGCCTCGCAGGACCGGACAGCGGCACAGTTGCAGGGCATCAGCATGGGCCGGGTGCGGCTGACGGTCATGGCCATCGGCGCCGGGCTGGCGGCGGTGGCCGGCGTGCTGATGGGCAGCATCATCAACATCGGCCCCTACATGGGGCTTGAGGCGATCTGGAAGGCCTTTGTCGTGGTCATCGTCGGCGGCCTGGGCAGCATTCCCGGCGCCATCGTCGCGGCGCTCTTGTTCGGGCTGATCGACAGCATCGTCACCACCCTGGGCCAGGGCCAGTACATCGTCATCGTCGACACGCTGATCATGCTGCTGGCGCTGGCCTTCTTTCCGCGCGGCCTGATGGGCCGCGAGGCCCCGGCGCTGGAGCAGGGCCAGGTCCAGCGCGACAGCGCCACCGACCTGCCGGTCGCGCGCCATGTGCAGATCGGCGCCACGCTTGCGCTGGTGGCGGGGCTGGCGGTGGTGCCCTTTGCGGCCTCGCCCTATTACATCGGCGTCGGCATCCTGTTCCTGATCAACCTGATCCTGGTGACCAGCTACCGCACCGTCACCACCATGGGCGGCTGGTCCTTTGCGCATATCACCATGCTGGCCCTTGGCGCCTATACCATGGCGCTTCTGCAGACCCTGTACGGCCTGTCGTTCTGGCTGATCCTGCCGATCTCGGGCACGGTGGCGGCGCTGGCCGCGCTGATCATCGCCGTGCCGGTGATGCGGACGCGGCAGTTCTACTTCTTCCTGTCCACCTTCGCCGCGGGCGAGGCGATCCGGCAATGCTTCATCCAGTTCCGCGAGGTCTTTGGCGGGATCGAGGGCATTCCCTTCCTGTCGCCGCCCGAAGGGTTCTTCGGCATCAGCTTCTACGACACCACCAGCTACTACCTGATGACGCTGGCCATCGCCCTGGTCTGCGGCGGGTTGCTGTATCTGTTCGACGTCAGCCGCACCGGCCGCACCGTCAAGGCGATGGCGGAAAACGAAAACCTGTCTTCGGCCATCGGCATCAACACCTGGGCGATGAAGACGCTGGTGTTCTGCATCGGCTCGTTCTTCGCCGGCTGCGCGGGGGCGCTGTTCGCCGGCTACAACGGCTTTGTCGCGCCCACCGACTATACCTCGCAGTTCATGTTCAAGATCATCGCCGCGGTGATCATCGGCGGCAACCGCACCTTCTGGGGGCCGGTGATCGGGCTGATCGTGCTGACCGGCATCGAAGAGGCGCTGACCGACGCCGACCAGTGGGTGCCGATGCTGTGGGGCATGATCATCATCCTGACGGTGCTGTTCCTGCCCGGCGGGCTGGAGGGCAGCGTGCAGCGGTTCCTGGCCCGCCTTGGCGGCCAGACCCCTGGCGGAACCGGAAAGGAGCGCGCCGATGCTTCGCGTGCATAAGCTGACCAAGCGCTTCGGCCGCCTTGCCGCGCTGGACGGGGTCTCGTTCGAGATCGCCGAGGCCACGATCCACGGGTTGATCGGGCCGAACGGGTCGGGCAAGACCACCTTCTTCAACCTGGTGACCGGGTTCCTGCCGGTGACCTCGGGCGACATCCACTGGCAGGGCCGCCCGATCACCGGCCTTGCGCCGCACCAGGTTTCCCGCCTGGGCATCGCCCGCACCTTCCAGAACACCAGCAACTACGCCAACCTGACCGCGCGCGAGAACCTGGTGATTGCCAGCCGCAACACCATCGCCTCGGGCTGGCTGGCGCGGATGCTGCACCTGAAATCCGCCCGCAGCGAAGAGCAGGCCCACGCCCGCACCGCCGATGCCCTGCTGGAGCGGTTCGGCATGCGGCACCTGGCCGATACCCCGGCCGCCGACCTGCCGGGCGGCACGCAGAAGATTCTGGGCGTCGCCATCGCCGTTTCCACCGCGCCGAAGCTGCTGATGCTGGATGAGCCGCTGGCCGGGTTGAACTCGGGCGAAAAGGTGCAACTGATGGCGCTGTTGCGGGGCTTGCGCGACGACGGGCTGACCATGCTGCTGATCGAGCATGACATGAAGGCCATCATGCAGACCTGCGACCGGATTTCGGTGCTGAACTACGGCACGCTTCTGGCCGAGGGCACGGCGGAAGAGATCAGCCGCAACCCCGAGACGATCCGCGCCTATCTGGGCGACGAGGTGGTGCAATGATCGAGGTTCGGGATCTGTCGGTCGATTACGCCGGTGTCGTCGCGCTGGATGGCGTGTCGCTGGTGGCGCGCGACGGCATCATCACCACGCTGGTCGGCGCCAACGGGGCCGGCAAGTCGTCGCTGCTGAAAGCGATCTCGGGGCTGGTGCCCGCGGGCGGGGGCGAAATCACGCTGGACGGCGCCTCGCTGCGCGGCATGGCGCCCGAGGATATCGTGCGCAAGGGCATCTGCCATGTGCCCGAAAGCCGCCGGCTGTTCCCCTACATGTCGGTACTGGACAACCTTCTGACCGGCGCCCACCTGCGGCAGGACGCGGCCGGCATCCGCGACGACCTGGACAAGGTGTTCGATTACTTCCCGGTCCTGAAAGACCACCGCCACCGCATCGCCCGCAACTTCAGCGGCGGCCAGCAGCAGATGATCGCCATCGGCCGGGGCATCATGTCCCGCCCGCGGTTCTACATGTTCGATGAACCGTCCATCGGCCTTGCGCCGCTGATCGTGCGCGACGTGTTGAACACGATTTCCCGCATCGCCACCGAAGAGAAACGCGGCGTGCTGCTGGTCGAGCAGAACGCCAACCTGGCGCTGGAGATCGCGTCCGAGGCCTACATCATGGAACTGGGCAAGATCACCCTCTCCGGCCCGGCAAAGGCGCTGAAGAACGACGAACGGGTCCGGCGCGCCTATCTGGGCCTGTAACGGGGCGCCGTTCCGGCTCGACCAGGCGCGCGTAATGGTATAATCTTCAGGCCATGAAAAGCCTGGCTGCGAAGACCATCCTGATCACCGGCGGCGCCAAGGGCGTGGGGGCGGCCAGCGCGCGGCTGTTCGCGCAGGAAGGCGCGCGCGTGATCGTCGCCGACCGCGACGGCGAAGCGGCCGCACAGCTGGCGGAAGAATTCCGCGCGAACGGGCTGGACCTGCAAACGATCTGCGCGGATGTCTCGAAGGTCGATGGCGCGCAGCGCGCCTTTGACGAGGCGATGGCGCAGGCGGGCCGCATCGACGTGCTGTTCAACCACGCCGGCATCATCCTGGTGAAACCGTTCCTCGACTGCACCCTGGCCGAGTGGGACGAGCTGATGGACAACAACGCCAAGTCGGCCTTCCTGATGACCCGGCTGGTGCTGCCGCAGATGCTGGAACGCGGCAAGGGCACGCTGGTCTTCACCTCGACCACTGGCGCGCGGGCGGTGACGCATCTCGAGGCGCTGTATTGCGCCTCGAAGGCCGCGATGCACCAATTGGCCCGGGCGATCGCGGTCGAATACCGGGACCAGGGCATTCGCTGCAACCTGGTTTGCCCCAGCTTCGTGCGCACCCAGCATGGCGAGCATGAGATCGCGCAACTGCGCAGCTACGGCGTCTTCGCCTCGGAAAGCGACGTGAACGTGATGCAGGGCCGGATCTGCGAACCCGAAGAGGTGGCGCAGGTGGCGCTGTTCCTGGCCTCGGACGCGTCAAGCTTCGTCAACGGGGCGGAAATCTTCGTCGACAACACCTTTACGGCGGTCTGAGCGGTGCTTTGGGGCCTGCGACCCTTGGAACCCAAGGCCACCTACGGCCTGGCGGTCGACTCGCTGCGACGCCAGATCCACTCGGGCCTCTTGCTGCCGGAAGAGCGGTTGCCTGCGGAACGCCAGCTGTCGGACAGCTTCGGCATCAGCCGCGTAACCCTGCGCGAGGCGCTGCGGGTGCTGGAGGAAAGCCAGTACATCAACGTGCGACGCGGCGCGCAGGGCGGCGCTTTCGTGTCGGACCAGGACCGGCTGTCGAAGCTGGCGCTGCGGCGGATTTCGCGCGCGCCGGCGGCGGCGATGCGGGTGGTGGAATACCTGGCGCTGAACCAGCAGGCAGCGGCGCGCTTTGCGGCCGAGCGGCGCAACCCGGCCGACCTGAAGCGGCTGCGCGAGGCGCTGGCGATGATGCGCGAGGCGCGCAGCGGGCCAGAGCGAAAGCAGGCCGAGACGTTGTTCCACCTGGGTCTGGCGGACGCCTCGAAGAACCCGCTGCTGGCGCGGGGAATCGAGGATGCGCTGGCCGACCTGTTCCTGCCGCACGGCCTGCGGGCCGAGGCCGATTCGGCCGCCGAGGTGCTGGACACTTGTGCGCGGTTGCTGTCGGCGGTCGAGGCCGAAAACCCGGACGCGGCGGGCCAAGCCGCTGAATCGCTGGCCCTTCGCCTCTGGGGCGCCCTGCGCGAAATCACCCGCTCGGCCGCCTGAGCGGCCCCCCTCGCGTCAAGGTGCTTGACAGGTCGTCGCCGGGTCTATTGGTATAAAGCGCATACCATTGATCCATCCCGCAGGGCCGCCATGAAAGATCAGACCTCCCCTCGGACAAAGGTGCCCCTGGCGGGCCGGCTGGCCGGGCGGACGGCGGTCATCACCGGCGGCGCCAACGGCATCGGCCGGGCGGCGGTGCGGATGTTCGCCGAAGCCGGCGCGCGGGTGGCGGTGCTGGACATCGCCGCCGAAGCCGGCCGCGCGGTCGAGGCCGAACAGCGCGCCCTGGGCCGCGAGGTGATGTTCGTCCAGGCCGACGTGACCCAAAGCGCCACCGTCCGCGCCGCGCTGGCGCAGGTGACCGCCGCCTGGGGCCCGGTCGACACGCTGTTCAGCCACGCCGGCACGATCATCGTCAAGCCGCTGCACCAGACCACCGACGAAGACTATGACCGGCTGATGGCGATCAACGTGCGGTCCTCGTTCATCGTCTGCCGCGAGGTGGTGGCGCAGATGCGCGAAACCGGCGGCGGGTCGATCGTCATCACCTCGTCGATCGGCGGCGAGAAGGGCTTTGCGCTGGAAAGCGTCTACTGCATGACCAAGGGCGCCGTGCTGCAACTGGCGCGGTCCATCGCGGTGGAATACCGCGACGCCGGCATCCGCGCCAACGCCGTCTGCCCCGGCTTCGTGAAAACCGCCCACGGGCTGCGCGAGATCGACGAGCTGGACGGGCTGGGCCAGAGCTGGAGCGAGAGCAGCCTTGACGCCGTGCAGGGCCGGTTGTGCGAGCCGGAAGAAGTGGCCGCCGCCGCGCTGTGGCTGTGCACCGACGAAGCCAGCTTCGTGAACGGCACCGCGCTTTATGTCGACAACGGCTGGTACGCCAAGGGTTGAACAAGAACCGACAACAGGGATGCAAAGAATGAAACGACTTTTCACAGCTACCGTGACCGCCGGCCTGCTGATCAGCGGCGCGGCGCAGGCCTTCCAGCCGGAATCGGACCAGACGATCAAGCTGATGCAGGCCGACTGGACCTCGATGCTGGTGCATACCGAGATCCTGAACATCATCCTGTCGACCTATGGCTACAGCGTCGAGAAGGTGATCGCCGACGACAGCGCCCGCTATCCGGGGTTCGAGAACGGCGACCTGACCATCGCGCTGGAGACCTGGCAGACCACGCAGGACGCCGCCTTCACCGCCTCGGTCGGCACCGGCAAGGTGCTGGACATGGGCGAGCTTGGCCCCAAGGCGCGCGAGGACTGGTGGTATCCGGCCTATATGGCCGAGCTGTGCCCCGGCCTGCCCGACTGGACGGCGCTGCAATCCTGCGCCGAGGCGTTCTCTTCGCCGGAAACCGCGCCGAAGGGCCGCTACCTGGGCGCGCCGGTCAGCTGGGGCGGGTTCGACGAAGAGCGCATCGAGGCGCTGAGCCTGCCGTTCGAGGTGGTCCATGCCGGCACCGAGACCGCGATGTTCGCCGAACTGAAGGCGGCCTACGAACGCAAGGCGCCGATCATCCTGTGGGTCTACAAGCCGCATTGGGTGCCCTCGGTCTATGAGGGGTCTTTCGTGGAATTCCCGCCCTACGAACCGGCCTGCTACGAAGACCCGGCCTGGGGCACCAACCCTGACAAGGCGCATGACTGCGGCAAGCCGCAGGGCTGGATCAAGAAGATGGCCTGGGCCGAAGGCGAGAAGATCTGGCCCTGCGCCTATGAGATCACCCGCAACTTCACCATGGACGGCGATGAGGTGGGCCAGCTGGTCTACGAGGTGGACGTGAACGGCCGCAGCGTGGAAGAGGTGGCGATGGACTGGGCCACCAAGAACGAAGAAAAGTGGCGCGGCTGGTCGGCCTGTGCGGCGAACTGAGGCTATGACCGGGCGCCGATCCCTCGGTGCCCGGTCGTGACCGCCATGGCGCATTCCGGCCCCGACCGCCTGCTGCGAACCGGCCTTGCGGCGCTATCCCTCGGGGCGGCGCTGCTGTTGTCCTGGGCGCTGCCGCAGGGCCTTTTGCACCCCGAGGCGGCGCTGGTGCCGCTGGCGGGCTGGGTCGACGCGGCGATGACCTGGCTGGTCCGCGATGCCGCCGTCTTTGGCCTTGCGGTGTCCGAGATGACCCGCGCGCTGGCCGCGGCCGCGCAATGGCCCATCGAGGCGACGCAGGTCCTGCTGGCCGAAGGCGTCAGCCGCGGCGCCGGGTTCAACAAGGTGCAGCTTCTGCCGCCCATCAGCTGGCTGGGCGTGACGCTGGCGGCCAGCCTGCTGGCGCTGCGGGCCTCGGGGCGCGGGCTGGCGGGGCTGACGCTGGGGGCCGGGGTCTATATCGCGGCCTTCGGGCTGTGGACCTCGGCGATGATGACACTGTCGTCGGTGCTGTTCTGCGTGGTGGCGGCGCTGGTGCTGGGCCTGGCCCTGGGCATCCGCGCCCACCGATCACCGGGGATCGAGCCCACGGTGCGCGCCGTGATGAACGTCATGCAGACGGTGCCGATCTTTTCCTACCTGCTGCCGACGCTGCTGCTGTTCGGCTATGGCCCCAGTGCGGCGCTGTTCGCCACGGTCGCCTATGCGATGCCGCCGATGGTGCATGCTACCGTGCTGGCCCTGCAGGCGGTGCCGTCCGAGACGCTGGACCTGGCCCGGATGTCGGGGTGCTCGCGGCGCCAGACCCTGTGGAAGGTGGAACTGCCGGTGGCGATGCCGCGGCTGGCGATCGGGCTGAACCAGGTGGTGATGATGACGCTGAACATGGTCATCATCGCCTCGATGATCGGCGCGGGGGGCCTGGGCTATGACGTGCTGCGCGCGCTGCGCCGGCTGGATTTCGGCGCGGCGTTCGAGGCCGGGATGGCCATCGTGGTGCTGGCCGTGGTGCTGGACCGGCTGACCCAGGCGCTGGCCCACAACCGATCCACCGGACGGCGCAAGGCGGGCTGGCGCCGCGACACGGTACTGGCGCTGGCGCTGCTGGCGGTGCCCACGGCCCTGGGCCTGCTGGTCCCCGCGCTGGCCTCCTGGCCGAAGGCCTGGGTGATCAGCGTTGCACCGGCGCTGAACGAGGCGGTCAGCTTCATCAACCAGAATTTCTATGACCCGCTTGAGGCGATCCGCACCGCGACGCTGCTTTACCTGATGAACCCGGTGCGCGATGCGATGCTGGCGTTGCCCTGGCCGCCGGTGGTGGCGGCCGTCGCCCTGGCCGGCGCCGCGCTTGGCGGGTTGCGCACCGCGCTGACGGTGGCCGCGCTGGCGCTGTTCGTGGTGCTGACCGGCTATTGGGCGGCGGCGATGGGCTCGGTCTACCTGACGATACTGTCGGTCGCGATGTCGCTGGCGATCGGGCTGCCCTTCGGCATCTGGGTCGCGGCCAAACCCCGGCTGCAACAGGCGGTGCAACTGCTGCTGGATACGCTGCAGACCCTGCCGACGCTGGTCTACCTCTTGCCCGCCGTCATGCTGTTTCGCAACGGCGACGTCTCGGCGCTGATCGCCATCGTCTCCTACGCCATCGCTCCGGCGGTGCGCTACGGCATCGCCGGCATGCAGCATGTGCCGCCCGAACGGGTCGAGGCGGCAGCGATTGCGGGCTGCACGCGCTGGCAGACCTTCGTGCATGTCCGCCTACCCGCCGCCCTGCCGACGCTGCTGCTGGGCGTCAACCAGACGGTGATGATGGCGCTGTCGATGCTGGTCATCGCGGCGCTGGTCGGCACCCGAGAGCTGGGGCAAGAGGTGTTCACCGCGCTGTCGCAGGGCAAGGCCGGCCCCGGCATCGTGGCGGGCCTTTGCGTCGCCAGCGTGGCGCTGATCATCGACGCCCTTCTGAAATCCGGCGCCGAACGCGCCGCCCGTCGGCAAGGAGAGGCCCATGCCTGAGACCCAGCCGGAACGTCCCGTGGTCCTGTCGGCCCGATCGGTTTGGAAGGTCTTCGGCCCGAAAAGCGCCGCCTTCCCCGGCCGCCCCGCCGCCGAACGCAGCCCCGAGGCGATGGCGCGCGACCACCTGATCGGCGCCGTTCAGGACGCCAGCTTCGACATCCGCCGCGGCGAGGTCTTCGTGATCATGGGGCTGTCGGGGTCGGGCAAGTCCACCCTGCTGCGCTGCCTGACCCGGCTGATCGAACCGACCGAAGGCGCGATCCTGTACGAAGGCCAGGACATCCGCGCCCTGGGCGAAAAGGCGCTGGCCGAGTTGCGGCGCAAACGGATGGGGATGGTGTTCCAGCACTTCGCCCTGCTGCCGAACCGCACCGTCCTGGGCAACATCGCCTTCCCGCTTGAGGTGCAGGGCGTGGACCACAAGGCCGCCGCCGCCCGCGCGCGAGAGTTGATCGACCTGGTCGGCCTGTCGGGTCGCGAGGACCGCTTCCCCGCGCAGCTTTCCGGCGGCCAGCAACAGCGCGTGGGCATCGCCCGCTCGCTGGCGACCGACCCCGAGTTCTGGTTCCTGGACGAGCCCTTCTCGGCGCTTGACCCGCTGATCCGCACCGACCTGCAGGACGAGGTGCAGCGCCTGCAGCGCGAACACCAGCGCACCGCCGTCTTCGTGACGCATGACCTGGACGAGGCGATCCGCCTGGCCGACCGCATCGCCATCATGGAAAACGGCCGGATCATCCAGATCGGCACGCCCGAAGACCTGGTCACCCGCCCCGCCACCGACTATGTGCGCCGCTTCGTCGCCAAGGTGCCGCCGGCCCGGGTGATCCGCGTCGGCTCGCTGATGCAGGCCGGGCCGGCCCCGGGGCAGGCGGTGGCCTTGCGTGCCGATGCGACCGTCTCGGAGATTGCCGCCCAACTGGTGGCGCAGCCGGGCCCCTTTGCGGTGATCGACCGCCAGGGCGCCCCCCTGGGCATGCTGGACCGGCAAAAGGCGCTAGAGACCCTGGCCGCCCGGCTGTGACGCCGCCGCTCCCTCGGGCGTCAAGCGAAGACAGCGCCGCCGTGATGGAATTCAGCGTGATCTGCCCGAGCCGCTAAGCCCCATGATCACATGGATCCTGCCCCCCGGCATCGACAAAGGCCGCGGGGTTCTGGCCGAAGATCTTTACCGGTCGCGGATCTCGATCGAGGTTGCACCTTCAGCCATGGGTTGCCCCCGGGCGCCCTTGTAGCGGTTCACCACGATGCCCGGCGGGATGCCCGATGGCGATGGCAAAGGCCGGGGTCAAGCTGGAGAAATTCGAACAACCAGGGGCCTCGGGCGCCTTGGCGGCCTAGAGCGCGGCCTTGACCTTTTCGGCGACATCGGCCGGAACCCAGGCGGTCCGGACTTCGGGCATGTTCTGCAGGAACCACTGGGCGCCGTCTTCGCCATTGGCCTGGTTTTCCGCCATCCACAGCATGATCTGGCCGACCTCGGCCTGGGTCCAGCCGCGCTTGGCCAGATTGTCCTGCACCGCCGGGTCCATCCGGTCGACAAAGGGCTGGCCGGCCACCGTGGCCACGACCGCGGGCTGCCTTCGGCAAGACGCGCGGCGCCCCGTCGCTGGGTGGACTTTGGCTCGCGCTGCGATAGAACCGGTCTATCGTTAGCCAAAGCGGAACCCGCCGATGTCCGAAAGCCTGCGCCGCCAGATCTCGTCCCCGGTCGCCCTGTTCGTCTTTGAATCCGTGGCCCGGCACGGCGGTTTCCGCACGGCGGCGCTGGAGATGAACGTGACCCAGCCCTCGGTGTCCTACCAGATCAAGAACCTGGAACGGCACCTGGGCACCCGGCTGTTCGAACGGCGCGGGCGCAGCATCGCGCTGACCGACGATGGCGAAACGCTGTATCGCGCGGTCGAGCGCGGCTTTGCCGCCATCCAGACCGGCCTGACCGAAATCGCGCACCGGGCCAGCGGCAACCTGGTCACCTTTTGCCTGTCGTCCTCGGCCGCGGCGAATTTCGTGTTGCCACGTTATCCGGCGCTGCGCCAGGCGTTGCCGGGGCTGGACCTGTCGATCAAGATCGTCAACCGCGACATCAACCCGGCCAGCGAGAACGCCGATTTCGCCATCCGCCTGGGCCATGGCCCGTGGGAGGATCTGGACGCCTGGCCGATGTTCGACGAGGTCTATTTCCCGGTCTGCGCGCCCGGCTACTTTGGCGCGCGCAAGGTCACGCTACAGGATGTGCGCGCCAGCAACCTGCTGTTCCTGCGCGAAAGGCTGCGGCCGCGCGACGACTGGCGCACCTTCTTCGACAAGGTGGGCGAACCGTTGACCCAGGCGCATGAGCGGATCATCTTTGACGACCAGCAGGCGCTGCTGGCCTCGGCGATGGACGGCCAGGGGGTGGGGCTGGGGTGGCTGGGGATGGCCGACCACCTGCTGGCCACCGGCGCCCTGGTGCGCCCGGTCGACACCGAGGTGCGCACCGGGCGGAGGTTCCATCTGGTGGCGCCCAAGGGCCTGCGCCCGTCGCGCATGGCGACCGGGTTCCGCCACTGGCTGTTGCAGGAAAGCGCCGCGATCCAGGC
>JAGPCN010000333.1 GCA_018058035.1 Fuscovulum sp. | reverse complement strand
CGACCAGGTCGCCGATCACCCCGCCGCCAAGCGCCACCACCACGTCGCGGCGCTCGACCTTCTGTTCCAGCAGCCATTCGACGCAGCGGGCAAACTCGGGCCAGGCCTTGGTGCCCTCGCCCGGGGGCAGCGCCAGCGTCGAATGCGCGATTCCCGCCGCCGACAGCGCCGCCTGCAACCGCGGCAATTGCCGCGCGGCCACAGTTTCATCGGTCACCACCGCCACCCGCGGGCGGCGCAAGAGGGGCGCGATCTCGGCCCCGGCGCGGTCGATCAGGCCCGTCCCGATGCGCACCTGATACGAGCGGTCGCCCAGGTCGACCGGCACCACATTGGTCATTTCATGCCTCTTCCAGAACATCCGGGCGGGTCTTCAGCGCCTCGACGACGCGCGCCGCCATCTGCTCGACCGAGTAGTCGGGCGAGGCCTCGACCGCAAGGTCGGCCTGGGAATAGTAGGGCAGCCGCGCCTGGTACAGCTCGGCCAGGGTGGCGCGCGGATTGGCGGTGCGCAGCAAGGGCCGGGTGTTCTTGTGGCGGACGCGGTTCCACAGCAGGTCCAGGTCGGCGCGCAGCCAGACCGAGATGCCGGCGGCCTTGATCTGGTCGCGGTTGCGGTCCGACAGGAAGGCGCCGCCCCCCGTGGACAGCACGCAAGGCGGGCCGCGCAGAAGGCGGCCGATCACCTCGAACTCGCGGTCGCGAAAGAAGGCCTCGCCGTCGCGCTCGAAGATTTCGGCGATGGTGCGGTCGGCGGCGCGGACGATTTCCTCATCCGAATCAAGGAAGGGCACCTTCAGCAGGCGGGCCAGGGCGGTGCCGACCGCGGTCTTGCCCGCGCCCATCATGCCCACCATCACCACCGTCTTGCGAAGCCGGACCATCCCTTCCCCCCGCGACAGCCCGACGGCAAAGGCACAGGCCCGCCGAAGCTGCAGCTTTTTCCCTTCAATGGCGTGAACTCGCCGGGAATGCCATATATATTCGGCCGAAGCACGCCGGCCTTGCGCACCCGTCCCGGGGTGGGCGGCCGGCGCAACAGACAGAAGAAACGGCAAGGAAGGCAAGGCATGGGGCGGATCATCAAGGCGGTGCTGGTGTTGGCGGTGCTGGGATTCGTCGCGCTGACGGGCTTTGCCTATCTGGGCGATTATACCCCCGAACAGGGCGAGGTCAGGAAACCCGTGGTGCTGGATGCCGACTGACCGGACAGGCCCTGCCGCCTGGGCCGGCCTTCTGGCGCTGGCGCTGGCGACGCCGTCGCTGGCGGCAGGCGATGACCCGCTGTCGGCGATCGACTGGCTGTCGGCTTCGGTATCCGCCCCGCCGGGTGGCCTGCTGAGCGCGCCTCCGGTGGCCTCGGCCGCCTCGCCCGCGCCGGCCCCCGCCCCGGGCGAGCCGCCGGTGGCCGAGGGCGGCGCGCTGCCCGCCGTGGTGGCGACCACGCCGCTGGACGGCCCCTCGCCCGATGCGGTGGGGCTTATCGCGCCGGCCGTCTCGGGCTTTCCGCGCGATCTGTGGGGGGCGGGGCTGACGCTTGAGGTGGCGCGCGCCGTTACCGCCGACCGCGCCGACAGCCTGCCCGCGCTGCGCCAGCTGTTCCTGACCCTGATCCTGGCCGAGGCCGAGCCGCCCGCCGACAGCGAGGCCAAGGGCATCCTCTTGCTGGCGCGGGTCGACAAGCTGTTGCAACTGGGCGCACTGGAACAGGCAGCGGCGCTGATCGACCTGGCCGGGGCCGAAACCTCGGCCGAGCTGTTCCGCCGTGCCTTTGACGTGGCGCTTCTGACCGGCCACGAGGACCGCGCCTGCGAGACGATGATGGCCAACCCCGCGCTGGCGCCCACCTTGCAGGCGCGCGTCCTGTGCCTGGCGCGCGCCGGGCAATGGGACGTGGCGGCGCTGACCCTGCAGACCGCCGCCGCCCTGGGCCAGGTCGGCCCCGACCAGGCCGCGCTGATGGGCCGGTTCCTGGACCCCGACCTGTTCGAGGGCGAACCCGTGCCGCCGCCGCCGGTGCCGGTGACGCCCTTGGACTTCAAGATGTACGAGGGCATCGGAGAGCCCTTGTCCACCGCCAGCCTGCCCGTGGCCTTTGCCTATGCCGAGATCAGCCCGCATTTCGGCTGGAAGGCGCAGATCGAGGCGGCCGAACGGCTGACCGCCGCCGGAACCATCGCGCCCAACGTCATCCTGGGGCTTTATACCGAGCGCGAGGCCTCGGCCTCGGGCGGGGTCTGGGACCGGGTCGAGGCCTTCCAGGCCTTTGACGCGGCCTTTGCCGCCCGCGACCCCGCCCGCGTCGCCGCCACCCTGCCCGCCGCCTGGGACCGCATGCAGGAGGTCGAGCTTGAGGTGGCCTTTGCCCTGCTCTACGGCGCGGACCTGGCGAAGATGGGCCTGACCGGCGAGGCCGGCGCCATCGCCTTCCGCGCCGGCCTCTTGTCGCCGGCCTATGAAACCGTGGCCCGCGCCCATGTCCCCGCCGACCTGACCGAGGCCTTTCTGGTCGCCGTCGCCACCGGCCAGATGGCCGGCGTGATCCCGCCCGACCGGCTGGCGCGCGCCATCGCCCCGGCCTTTACCGCGCCGCGGGCGTCCGAGACGGCGGCCGCGCTGATGCAGGGCAACCGGCTGGGCGAGGCGATCCTGGCCGCCATCGACGACATCGCGGACGGCGTGCAGGGCAACCTGGCCGGCGTGACCCAGGGCCTGTCGCTGCTACGGCTGGTGCGGCTGGAAGGTGTGGCGCGCCGCACCGCGCTGGAGCTGATGCTGCTGGAACGGCGGGGCTGAGGATGGCCCCCGCCAACCCCGAGCGGTGGATCGCGACCTTCCTGGATGCCATCGCCGCCGAAGCCGACGCCGCCCGCAACACCCGCCTGGCCTATGGCCGCGACCTCAAGGATTTCGCCGCCTGGGCCACGGCGCGCGGGCTTTCGTTCGCCGACCTGCCGCGCGCCGCAGTCGAGGATTACCTGGTGTTCTGCGACGCGCAGGGCCTGTCCAAGGCCACCAGGGCGCGGCGGCTGTCGGCGATCCGTCAGCTGTTCCGCTTTGCCCATGACGAGGGCTGGCGCGACGACAACCCGGCCTTGCGCATCTCGGGCCCCGGCCGCACCGACCGCCTGCCGCAAACCCTGACCGAGGCCGAGGTGACCGCCCTTCTGGCCGCCGCGCGCGACCATGGCCGCACCCCGGCCGACCGGCTGCGGGCCACCGCGCTGATGGAGCTGCTGTACGCCACCGGCCTGCGCGTGACCGAGCTTTGCACGCTGCCGCAATCGGCGGTGCGGGGCGATCCGCGGATGATCCTGGTGCGCGGCAAGGGCGGCCGCGAACGCATGGTGCCGCTGTCGGCGCCCGCGCGCGAGGCACTGGCCGCCTGGCTGGCGCATCTGGACACCGAGGCGGAAGCCTTGCGCGCCGCGGGCAAGCCGGTGCCGAAGGCGCTGTTTCCGGCGCGCGGCACGGATGGCCACCTGAGCCGCCAGCAGGTCTTTGTGCTGATCCGCGCGCTGGCCCTGCGCGCCGGGATCGACCCTGGCAAGGTCACGCCGCACACCCTGCGCCATGCTTTCGCCACCCATCTTCTGGCCCATGGCGCCGACCTGCGGGTGATCCAGACCCTTCTGGGCCATGCCGACCTGGCCACCACCGAGATCTACACCCACGTCC
>JAGPCN010000332.1 GCA_018058035.1 Fuscovulum sp. | reverse complement strand
AGCGCATTCACCGCGATGCCGGACCCCAGGTCCAGGAACCGTCGCCCGTCGGTCGTGGTCAGCCAGCAGCCCTCGCCCGAGGCAAAGGCCAGCGGCGCACGGTTGTAGGTCGGCAGGACGGGAGAGATCATCGAAAGCCCCTTCGGTCAGGAAGCCCTAGCCCTAAGGCCGGGCGATTGCAGGTGTCAACGGAGGACGGGGGGAAAGACGGGGAAACATGGCCCGGAACGGCCGGGCAGCCGGGACCAAACGCCCTATCGGCGTCGCGAGGCGGCAAAAGTGCGGGTCGCTGCGGTCATGGCGCTTGCCATACCGGAACCGCCGGCGGAACGGAACCCCCCATGCCTGCTCTTTGCCAAATACTCCGGGGAGCTCGAGGGGCGGCGCCCCTCGTCAGGCAACGCCGGCCCACGGGCACCTTGGCCAGCCACACCGAAAAAGGCTTGCGCCGGCAGGCGCGCAATTGCTTCACCGCCCGCCCCCCGGGTCCGGTGCCGCGGGCATCCAGGGATTCCGGGCCGGCACGGACAGGCTGCCCTTGCGGCCCCCTCCCCTGCCCGGATAGTATGGCGCGATCTTCAGACAGGCGGAGCAACAGATGTCCTGGACGGACGAGCGCGTCGAGACGCTCAAGCGCATGTGGGCCGAAGGCCAGTCGGCCAGCCAGATTGCCAAGGAACTGGGCGGCGTGACCCGCAATGCGGTGATCGGCAAGGTGCATCGCCTTGGCCTGTCCAACCGCGTCGGCGGCAAGGACGACGAGGACCTGCCGCCCGCGCCCGCCTCGGCGGCCGCCGCCAAGGCCGACCCGGCGCCGCGCGTCGATGCAGCCCCCCGCGCCGAACCCGCGCCGGCCCGGGCTGCCGCCCCGGCCGCCGACCGCCCCGCCGCGGCCCCGGCCACCAACGTGACGCCGCTGCCGGTGCGCAAGGCCATCGTGCCCGCGGGCCAGCCGCTGCCGCCGCAGCCCAGCCTGAACGAGATCAGCCCCGAGGCCCTGGCCTCGGTCCGCGAGGTGGAAAAGCGCGCCCGCAAGCTGACCCTGATGGAACTGACCGAGCGCACCTGCAAATGGCCGATCGGCGACCCCGCGACCGAGGACTTCTGGTTCTGCGGCCTGCCCAGCCTGCCCGGCAAGCCCTATTGCGAGGCCCATGTCGGCGTCGCCTTCCAGCCGATGAGCGCGCGGCGCGACCGCCGGCGCTGACGCCGGCGCAAGGGCCGCCTTTCCCGACAATCGCCGATGGCGACGCCGATCCATCGGGCACGGCCGGTTCGGCCGTGCCTCCGCCGCGCGGTTGCCCGTCTGCGGGGCGCCTTGCGGTGGCTGCTGTGCCTGGCCTTGCCGGATTGCAAGGCTGCGACGGGCTGCCGCAGGCCGTAAGCATGCGCTTACACCGCATTTAAAACACTCAATTTCAATAAGTTGCCGAAACCTACCCGGTGTCGGCAATGATGCATTCACGACCCTCAATTTAGAATTGATCTAAATCATGTCGCCGGGACGACCGGAATGCTCAGTGCCTCCTTGCGCGAACCAGACGGCCATGAGGAGACACCGATGCGCCACATCCTGACCCTTGCCCTGGTCACCACAGCCCTCGCCGGTTCCGCCGGCGCTGACGAGTTGCGGGACAAGGCACTGGAAATGTTCAAACCGCTTCCCTCGACCGTCCCGGCGGTCAAGGACAACCCCGTCACGCCCGACAAGATCGCGCTTGGCAAGGCGCTGTTCTTCGATCCCCGGCTGTCGGCCTCGGGCGTGTTCTCGTGCTATTCCTGCCACAACCTGACCACCGGTGGCGACGACAACATGGAAACCTCGGTCGGCCACGGCTGGCAGAAGGGCCCGCGCAACGCCCCCACCGCGCTGAACGCCGTGCTGAACGAAGCGCAGTTCTGGGACGGCCGCGCCGAGGATCTGGCCGCCCAGGCCAAGGGGCCGATCCAGGCGGGAGTCGAGATGGCGAACACCCCGGCCCAGGTCGAAGCGACGCTCAACTCGATGCCGGCCTATGTCGACTGGTTCAAGGCCGCCTTCCCGGGCGAAGACAACCCGACCAACTTCGACAACATGGCCAAGGCGATCGAGGCCTTCGAGGCGACGCTGCTGACCCCGGCGCCGTTCGACGCCTGGCTGAACGGCGATGACGCCGCGCTGTCCGACGACGCCAAGGCGGGCCTCGTGCTGTTCATGGACAAGGGCTGTTCGTCCTGCCACTCGGGCGTCAACGTCGGCGGCCACGGCTACTATCCCTTCGGCCTGATCGAAAAGCCCGGCTCGGAAATCCTGCCCGAAGGCGACAAGGGCCGCTTTGCGGTGACCGAGACGGCGGACGACGCCTATGTCTTCCGCGCCGCCCCCCTGCGCAACATCGCGCTGACCGCGCCCTATTTCCACTCGGGCAAGGTCTGGGATCTGTCGGTGGCGGTCGAGATCATGGCCGAAAGCCAGCTGGGCGAAAGCCTGAAACCGGAAGAGACCGCGCAACTGGTGGCCTTCCTGGACAGCCTGACCGGGACGCTGCCCGAGGTCTCCCTGCCAGTCCTGCCGCCGGAAACGGCGACCACGCCGCGTCCGACCGCCGTGGTGCAGTGATCGCCTGACCCAAGGGGGCGGCCTTCGGGCCGCCCCTGTCAGTTCCCGCCCAGGATACCGTCCAGCAGCTTGCCGGCCTCCTCCTGCAACGCCTCTTCGGCCCGGCGGCGCACCGCGTCCTCGACGCTTTCGCCCTCTTGCGCCTCGACGCCCAGTTCCTCTTTCAGCTTCGCCTCCAGCTCGGCCTTGGCCTTGGCCTCGGCGGCCTTGGCCTCGGCCTTCAGGCGCTCTTCGGCCGCCTTGGCCTCGGCCTCCATCTTCTCGCGGGCGATGGATTCCAGGTCCAGCCGGAAGGTCGGGTCAGCCCAGGGGCCGGTGATCAGCAGGGGCACCATCACCCCGCCGGTGCCGTCGGCCGCGGCCAGCGCGGTCGGCCGCAACCGGTAATCCAGCCGCCGCGCCCCCAGCAGCACGTCGCCCGCCCCGGTCGCCGTGACATAGGGCGCGACCAGCTTGAGGTCGCTGTTGGTCAAGACGCCGCCGGCGATCGAGAAACTGCCGGCAATGCCGTCGAAAATGGTCTTCTGCCCCTCGCCGACAAACCCGGGGTCCAGCGTGCGCAGCATCCCGGCGATGTCGAGGCCGCGCAATTCGCCCTGGCCCAGGCTCAGGCTGCCATCGCCCTTCAGACCCTGCATGATCTGGTCGACCGAATCGCCCACGCCCAGAAAGCTCAGTGTCAGGTTGCCTTGCGCAAGCAGCCGGTCCCAGCCCGAGACATCGGTCAGCAGCGGCTGCATCTGCAACCCGGCCAGCGACAGCTTGCCCCCGACCGACAGCCCGCCGCGCCCGTTCACCACGAATTCGCCAGTGACGCTGCCGCCATATGCCGCCATCTGGCGGATGTCGAAGACCGCCCGCGCCCGGTCGACCGTCATCATCACCCGGGTCTCGCCCAGGCGCACCAGCCCGAGGTCGACCGACCCCGCCACCAGCGCCACCGCCGCATCGACGGCGCCCAGCCCCGAGACGTCGATCCGCTCCTTCGGCCAGCCCGCTGCCTCCATCCCGCCACCGGCGCCGCCGCCCTGCCCGCCCGACAGGCCCGCCAGCGACAGCGCGCCGGCGCGCAGCTGCGCCGACAGCTT
>JAGPCN010000105.1 GCA_018058035.1 Fuscovulum sp. | reverse complement strand
TCGTCGGTCTTCATTCCACATGCCTTTCCCGCAGCGCCGCCAGCGCCTTCAGCGCGCGATGCAACGCCACGCGCACGGCGCCTTCGGTCATGCCCAGCCGGGCGCCGGTCTCGGCGGTCGAAAACCCGTCCAGCCCGATCATCCGCACGATCCCCGCGGCCCGGTCATCCAGCATCCCGATCAGCTTCTCCATGTCGCGCCGTTCAGTGGGGTCCTCTCCCGGATCGGCGGGCAGGATGTCGGCGAAATCCTCGACCGGCAGGTCGATGGCACTGCCGCGGGCGCGGAAGGCATCCACCACCTTGTGCCGCGCAATCGCATAGACCCAGGGCCGGACGGGCGCGTCCTGCCGCCAGGTGTGGCGTTTCGCATGGATGGCCAGAAGCACCTCCTGCACCACATCCTCGCACATAGCTGCATCCAGCGTGCGCCCGCGCGCCCGCACGATCCCGCGGACAACCGGCGTGATGGCCAGAAGAAAGCTGCGGTAGGACCGCGCGTCCCCCGCCATGCCTGCTTTCAGCAGGTGCTCCCAGTCATCACCCGGTCCCGTCATGTTCGACGGTCCATTCGCGGGCGCGCGGCCATGCGTTACACCCGGCGCGGCGGCAGTTCGGCCAGGATGGCGCGGGCGGCGGCGGCGGGATCGGGCGCGGCCCAGACCGGGCGGCCGACGACGATGTGGTCGGCCCCGGCGCGGATCGCATCTGCAGGCGTCGCGATGCGCTTCTGGTCGCCCGTTGCCGCCCCCGCCGGGCGCACCCCCGGCGTCACGATCAGCCGGCCCGCCGCCTGCGGCAGGGCGCGGATCGCCGCCGCCTCTTGCGGGCTGGCGATGACACCATCGGCCCCGGCCTCCAGCGCCCGCGCCGCGCGTTCCAGGGTGATCTCGGCGATGTCGCCGGGCTTGATCAGGTTGGCGTCCAGGTCGGCGCGGTCCAGGCTGGTCAGCACCGTCACGGCCAGGATCTTCAGCCCGCTGCCGCCCGCCCCTTCGCGCGCCGCCCGCACCACCTGCGGGTCGCCGTGGACGGTCAGGAAATCAAGGTCATACTGGGCGATGCCACGCACCGCGGCCTCGACCGTGGCGCCGATGTCGAAGAACTTCATGTCCAGGAAGATGCGCTTGCCCTGTTCCTGCTTCAGTTCGTTGGCCAGCGCCAGCCCGCCGCCGGTCAGCATGCCCAGGCCGATCTTGTAGAACGACACCTCGGGCCCGATGCGGGCCACCAGGTCCAGCCCCTGCACCACGTTCGGCACGTCCAGCGCCACGATCAGCCGGTCATCCATCCGGGTATCCCCCCTGCGGTTCCGGGCCGCGGTTTGACGGCGCGCGGACAGGCTGTCAAGACTGGCGCAAAAGGGGGCCTTCGCATGATCCTGGCATTCGACATCGGCGGCAGCCGCATCCGCGCGGCGCTGTGGGACGGCACCGCCCTGCAACCGATGGGAGAGGCCGCCACCCCCGCCGGCGACCTGGGCGCCTTTACCGCCACCATCGCGGCCATCGCCGAGACCTCGGGCGCGGTCGGAATGGCGATTTCCATCGCGGGCGTGGTCGATCCGGTCAGCGGCATCGGCAAGGTGGCCAACATCCCCGCCATCGACGGGCTGGCGCTTGGCCCGGCGCTGCAGGCCGCGACCGACCTGCCGGTTCTGGTGCTGAACGACGCCGATTGCTTTGCCCTGGCCGAGGCGCGGTTGGGTGCGGGGCGCGGCCACCCCAACGTCTTTGGCGTGATCCTGGGCACCGGGGTCGGCGGCGGGCTGGTGATCGACGGGCGCATCGTCACCGGCGCGGGCGGCTATGCCGGCGAATGGGGCCACGGCCCGGTGATCCGGGGGCAGCACGCCTTTCCCTGCGGCTGCGGCCAGGTCGGCTGCGTCGACGTGATCGGCGGCGCGCGCGGGCTGGAACGGCTGCACCTGCATTCCGCCGGCCATGCCCGTACGTCGGAGCAGATCATCGCCGACTGGCACGCCGGCGACCCCGCCGCCCGCGCCACGCTGGAACTGTGGCGCGACCTGGTCTCGGGTCCGCTGGCGATGGTGCTGAACGTGGTGGGCGCCTCGGTCGTGCCGGTGGGCGGCGGGCTGTCGCGCGCGGCGGGGCTGGTGGAGTATCTGGACCAGGCCCTGCGCGCCCGCATCCTGCGGCAGACGGCGGGCGCGCTGGCGGTGCCCGCGCAATGCGGCGCGGATGCCGGGTTGCTGGGCGCGGCGCTGGCCGGGGCCGCGGCATGGCTGTGACGGTCGAGGTCTGCGTCGACACCGCCGCCGGGCTTGCGGCCGCGGTTCAAGGCGGCGCCGACCGGATCGAGCTGTGTTCGGCCCTGCCCCTGGGCGGGCTGACGCCCTCGGCCGGGTTCATGGCCCAGGCGGCGCGCTGCGGGGTGCCGGTGCTGGCGATGATCCGCCCCCGCGCCGGCGATTTCGTCTGGTCGGGACCAGAGGTCGCGCAGATGGAGGCCGACATCGCCACCGCCCGCACCGCCGGCCTTGCGGGCGTGGTGCTGGGGGCCAGCCTGCCCGACGGGCGGCTGGACGCGGCCACCCTCTCACATCTCTTGCGGGTGGCGCAGGGGATGGACTGCACCCTGCACCGCTGCTTTGACCTGGTGCCCGATCCGGCTGCGGCGCTGGAACAGGCCGTGACCTTGGGCTTTTCCCGCGTCCTGACCTCGGGCGGGGCGCTGCGGGCCGAAGACGCCTTGCCCGCCCTTGCAGCCCTGATCGCCCAGGCCGGCAACCGCATCGCCATCCTTCCCGGCTCCGGCATCACTGCCACCAATGCCGCCCACTTCACCGCCATCGGCGCGCGCGAGTTGCACGCCTCGTGCAGCATGGCGGTGCCCGCCCCGGGACCCGCCGCCGCCATGGGTTTCGGCCCCGCCACCGAACGGCGCACCGATGCCGCGCTGGTGCGCGCCCTGCGGCAGGCCGTTCATTGACTTGAAACCGTTCCGGATTCACCCTGCGCGGCAAAGCGAAAGGGCAGTGCCATGGATTTCACCGTCACCTTCGACCGGCCCGAGGAGGGCCCGGCCTCGGGGCCCATCACCGTCGGATGGTTCCTGACCACCGACAAGGGCGCCATCCTCTACGATCCGCCCGAACGGGTCAGCCTGCGCCAGACCAACAAGGCGCATGCCAAGTCGGCCAGCCGCTGCCCCGGCGTGATCCAGCTGGAAAGCCGGTATTTCATGGTGAAATGCCCGTTCGACATGCACATCGGCTTTGCCCGCGACGACAAGGGCAAGGGCGTGCTGGTCAACCGCGCCGGCACCGCCAGCCCGATCCGCGCCAACAAGCTGGGCGAGGTGCTGACCCTGGTTAACGAGGCCGAGTGGCGCTATCCCGACCGGCCGACCGTGCAGTTGCACCTGCCCTACTGCTTCATCGCCGACGAGATGGTCTACATCACCCAGCTGTCGGCCTTCATGCACTACCGCCCCGACCCGCTGCCCGGCACCATCTTCGGCGGGCGCTTCCCGGTGTCGGTCTGGCCGCGGCCGCTGATGTGGGCCTTTGAATGGCACGAGCCGCAGAAGGACATCATCCTGAAGCGCGGCGAACCGCTGTTCTACTGCCAGTTCGAAGGGACTGACCCCTCGCGCCCGGTGCAGGTGGTCGAGGCCGAGAAGACGGCCGAGCTGAACGCCTATCTGGACAAGATCGGCGGGGTGGTGAACTACGTCAACCAGACCTTCAGCCTGTTCAAGGCGGCCGAGGCGATCCGGCCGAAGAAACTGCTGACCCCCAAGACGCGCGAGTGAGGTCGATCGTCGAGACCTACGACCTGGCCAGCGGAACCCGCCGGCGGGTGTTGGCCACCGAAGGCCGGATCGAGGCGCCGAACTGGGCGCCCTCGGGTGACTGGCTGCTGGTCAACGGCGATGGAAAGCTGTTCCGCCTGCCGCTGGACCGGCCCCGGCTGCTGCCCCTGCCCTCCGGTGCCGCCATGCGCTGCAACAACGACCACGGCTTTGCCCGCGGCGGGCAGACGATCCTGCTGTCCTCGCACCACGAAGGCGAAGGCGCGCGCATCTACGCCATGCCCGTGGCGGGGGGCGAGCCGCAGCGCATCACGCCGCAGGCGCCCAGCTGGTGGCACGGCATCTCGCCCGACGGGGCGCGCATCGCCTATGTCGCGGCGCGCGGCAGCCGGGTGGTCGACGTCTACACCTGCCCCGCGACCGGCGGCCCGGAAACCCGCCTGACCGGGGGCGAGGGGCATTGCGACGGTCCCGACTTCAGCGCCGATGGCAGCCGCATCTACTATAACTGCGACCGCGAC
Organism: Fuscovulum sp.; assembly: GCA_018058035.1. Classification (GTDB taxonomy): domain Bacteria; phylum Pseudomonadota; class Alphaproteobacteria; order Rhodobacterales; family Rhodobacteraceae; genus Pseudogemmobacter. The sequence goes on along the minus strand of JAGPCN010000105.1, from coordinate 8,735 downwards.
GGGCATGCCCAGATCTGGGTCATGCAGGCCGACGGCAGCGACCAGCGCAAGTTGTTCGCCGACGACCACGTCAACTGGTTCCCGCACCCCTCGCCCTGCGGCCGCCACCTGGTCTACCTGGCCTATCCGCCCGGCACGCTGGGCCACCCCGCCGACCTGCCGGTGGCGCTGGTGCTGTGCGACCCGCAGGGCGGCAACCGCCGCCGCATCGCCGAATTCACCGGCGGCCAGGGCACGCTGAACGTGCCCTGCTGGGCGCCCGACGGCCGCGCCTTTGCCTACGTCCGCTACGAACCCTAGGCCTTGCCGCGGCGGGCCGGGGGTGGCGCGGGCTCGGCGTGGAACAGCTCGGGCACGTCCAGGAACGGCGTCAGCAGCCGCGGGTCACCCCAGACCGAGATGTGGATTTCGGGCTGGCCGGCGCCCATCAGGTGCTCGGGCGTCAGCATCACCACCCGCAGCCGCAGCGACGCCCCGTCCAGGAGCGCGGGCGTCAGGACCTGCGCGGCGATCGGGCCCAGATGGCCCAGGTAGGCCTCGCGCCGAAAGGGCACCAGCCCCAGGAATGGCCGCTGCACCTGGGCAAACACCCCCACCCGCCCGTCCGGCAGCAACCGCGCCGTAACCGCATCGCCCATCGACAGGCGCGACCGCCCGATGTGCACCGAAATCCCCTCGACCGGGACCTGCGGCAGAATCGGCTCCATGATCTCGCGCATCGGCACCCTCCGAGGACAGGCGACCACAGGTGTGCCCTGCGGCGGCGACGGGCAAGGCCGGACTGCCCCCGCCCCCGGCAGGGCGGCGAAACCCGCCGGAATTGCCCGCCCCCCTAGGCGGCAAAAGGCCCAAACGGCGCCCCCCGCCCCATCCGGGCGAAGTGTCGCGGAAAAATCGCGCGGGCCCGGCGGCTTCCCGCTTGAAGGCGGCGCGCGATCAACCCACATCTGGCCCAAGGCCGATGCCGGCGTGCCTTTTCAGGGCGCCTGCAGGACGGTGCTTCAGAAAAGGAGACGACGGATGAACCTGGAAAAGTTCACCGAACGGTCGCGCGGCTTCCTTCAGGCGGCCCAGACCATCTCGATGCGCGAAAGCCACCAGCGCGTGCTGCCCGATCACCTTCTCAAGGCCCTGATGGACGATGACCAGGGCCTGGCCGCGAACCTGATCCGCAAGGCCGGCGGTTCGCCTGAGCGGGTGAACGAGGCGATCAACGCCGCCATCGCCAAGCTGCCCAAGGTCTCGGGCGGCGACGGCCAGACCTACATCGACCCCAGCCTTGTCCGCGTGCTGGACGAGGCCGAAGCCGTGGCCAAGAAGGCCAAGGACAGCTTTGTTCCGGTCGAACGGCTCTTGACCGCGCTGGCGCTGGTGAACACCCGCGCCAAGGATGCGCTGACCGCCGGTGCCGTCACCGCGCAGGGCCTGAACACCGCGATCAACGAGGTGCGCAAGGGCCGCACCGCCGACAGCGCCAGCGCCGAAGACACGATGGAGGCGCTGAAGAAATACGCCCGCGACCTGACCGAGGCCGCGCGCGACGGCAAGATCGACCCGATCATCGGCCGCGACGAGGAAATCCGCCGCGCCATGCAGGTCCTGTCGCGCCGCACCAAGAACAACCCGGTTCTCATCGGCGAACCCGGCGTCGGCAAGACGGCCATCGCCGAGGGCCTGGCGCTGCGCATCGTCAACGGCGACGTGCCCGAGTCCCTGAAGAACAAGCGCCTGATGGCCCTGGACATGGGCGCGCTGATCGCCGGGGCCAAGTACCGCGGCGAGTTCGAGGAACGCCTGAAGGCGATCCTGAAGGAAATCGAGGCGGCGGCGGGCGAGATCATCCTTTTCATCGACGAGATGCACACGCTGGTCGGCGCCGGGAAATCCGAAGGCGCGATGGATGCCGCGAACCTGATCAAGCCGGCGCTGGCGCGCGGCGAGTTGCACTGCATCGGCGCGACCACGCTGGATGAATACCGCAAGCATGTGGAGAAGGACGCAGCGCTGGCCCGTCGCTTCCAGCCGGTGTTTGTCGAAGAACCGACGGTCGAGGATTCGATCAGCATCCTGCGCGGGATCAAGGAAAAGTACGAACTGCACCACGGCGTGCGGATCGCGGACTCTGCCCTGGTGGCGGCGGCGACCCTGTCGCACCGCTACATCACCGACCGTTTCCTGCCCGACAAGGCCATCGACCTGATGGACGAGGCCGCCAGCCGTCTGCGGATGGAGGTGGACTCGAAGCCCGAGGAACTGGACGCGCTGGACCGCCAGATCCTGCAATTCCAGATCGAAACCGAGGCGCTGAAAAAGGAAGACGACGCGGCGTCGAAGGACCGGCTTGAGAAGCTGGAAAAGGAACTGGCCGACCTGCAGCAGAAATCGGCCGAGCTGACCGCCAAGTGGCAGGCCGAACGCGCCAGCCTCGAGGCCGCCCGGACGCTGAAGGAGCAGCTGGATACGGCGCGCGCCGAACTGGAGCAGGCCAAGCGCGAGGGCAACTTTGCCAAGGCTGGCGAGCTTCAGTATGGCCGCATCCCGGCGCTGGAAAAGGACCTGGCCGAGGCGGAAGCCAAGGAAGGCCAGGCCCTGGTCGCCGAAGCCGTGCGCCCCGAGCAGATCGCCGAGGTGGTCGAGCGCTGGACCGGCATTCCGACGACCAAGATGCTGGAGGGCGAGAAGGAAAAACTGCTGAAGATGGAGGAAGAGCTGGGCCGCCGCGTGGTGGGCCAGAAAGCCGCCGTCGAGGCCGTCTCGCGCGCCGTCCGCCGCGCCCGCGCCGGGCTGTCGGACGAAAACCGGCCGCTTGGGTCGTTCCTGTTCTTGGGCCCCACCGGCGTCGGCAAGACCGAACTGACCAAGGCGCTGGCCGAGTATCTGTTCGACGACGATCAGGCCATGGTCCGCGTCGACATGAGCGAATTCATGGAGAAACACTCGGTCGCCCGGCTGATCGGCGCTCCCCCCGGCTATGTCGGCTATGACGAAGGCGGCGTGCTGACCGAAGCCGTTCGGCGCCGGCCCTATCAGGTCGTCCTGTTCGACGAGGTGGAAAAGGCGCACCCCGACGTGTTCAACGTGCTGTTGCAGGTGCTGGACGACGGCCGCCTGACCGATGGCCAGGGCCGCACGGTCGATTTCAAGCAGACGCTGATCATCCTGACGTCCAACCTCGGGGCCCGCGCGCTCAGCGAACTGCCCGAGGGCATCGACCCGGCCGCCGCCAAGGCCGAGGTGATGGAGGCGGTGCGGACCCACTTCCGCCCCGAATTCCTGAACCGCCTGGACGAGCAGATCATCTTCGACCGGCTGAACCGCGCCGACATGGCCGGGATCGTCGACATCCAGCTGCGCCGCCTGGAACAGCGCCTTGCCGCCCGCAAGATCACGCTGGACCTGGACGCCGACGCCAAGGCCTGGCTGGCCGAAGAGGGCTATGATCCGGTGTTCGGCGCCCGGCCGCTGAAGCGGGTGATCCAGCGCCAGTTGCAGGACCCGCTGGCCGAGATGCTGCTGGCCGGCGACATCCTGGACGGCACCACCGTCACGGTGACGGCCGGGCCGGATGGGCTGATCGTCGGCGGCAAGGTGATCGCCAGCCGCCGCGAAAGGCCGTCGCAGGCGGTCGTCCACTGATGCTTGAGGGGGCCGCAAGGCCCCCTTTTCACGCCGACCGCAGCACGACCAGGTTCGAATCCACCGCCTCGGCCACCGCCGAGAAATGCGCCGTGCGCCGGTCGGGGTCTTCGCCCGACCGCAGGATGACCAGCTCGGTCTCCTTCACCACCGCTTCGGCCTGGGCGATGGCCTTCTTTTCAGCCGCCGGCTTGACCGCGCGCAGGGGCGGCAGCTTTTTCGCGCTTTTGCGATGGCCCTCGCGCGGGGTGATCACCGGGGCCTCGCGGTCGACGTTCTTCGACACGATCGCCGACAGCTGCTTTTCCGCCTTGCGCAGGGCCTTCTTGATGTCCAGGTAGTCGCCCGAGTCCGGCAAGAGGTCGGCCGCCCAGCCATAGTAGATGCGCAGGCAATCCACCCGATAGCGCCGCTCGATCCGCTCGTCGCAGGTATCGTTCGCGTGCAACAAGATGCGCACCAGATCGTTTGTGGTGCCCTTGTTCAGGTTGGTGCCGTAGCGAATCTTCGGCTTGCCCTTGCCGGGGCCGTCGTCCTCATAGCCGCAATCCTCGCAACTTTGCGCCTGCCAGAGCAGCAGGCCAAAGCGGCCGTCATCGGAGGCGGCCGGAAAGTACGCGGGCAGCGTCACCTGCGGCAACACTGGCCCGGCCAGCGCCGGAGCCGTCAGACCGCAGGCCCCGAAAAGCCAGGCAACCACCAGAAAAATCCGTTTCATCTCAATTCTCCCCGTCCAGAATGCCAAAGGCGCGGCGGATGCTGCGCTGCGTGCCTGGGCCGAAGCTGCCATCCAGCGCGCCATCATAAAACCCGTTCTCGGCCAGCTTGGCCTGCAAAGCCTTGCGCGTTTCGGGCTTGAAGGAATCCGACCGTTCCAGCAGGGCCTGCAGAACCTCGCGGCTGCCGCTGCGCAGGGCCTGGTACAGATAGCCCGCCGCGTCCTCGGGGCCCAGGCCCGGCACCAGCCCGTCATCGGCAAAGCCGGCCACGTTGAACATCGCTTCGGGCTGCTTGAGGTCGGCGGCGCGGCGGAACTGCTCCAGCGCCTTGGCCTGGTCCAGCGGCAAGCCCAACCCGCCGTTGAAGTAGAAGAACCCGATCTCGTTCACCGCATCGGGGAAATCCTGCGCATCCGCGGCTTGGTAAAGCTCCAAAGCGCGCGGCAGGTCGGGGGCCACGCCCACGCCGCGTTCATAAAGACGGGCTAACTGGAACTGCGCCTCGGGGTCGCCCAGGTTCGCCGCCCGCTCCAGGTATTCGGCGGCCCTCGCCGGGTCATAGGTCTCGCTCGCCGGATCGAGCATCCCGAAGGCCAGCCCGAACATCGACCGCGTGTCGCCCGCATCGGCCAGCTTGACCCACTGGTCGCGCTGGTCGGGCACCGCCTGCGACCAGGCCCGCGCCAGATCCTCGACCGACAGCGGCTTTTCGCCCTCGTCGCCGGTCAGGAAGAAAGGCACCCCGGGAAGCGAGCCATAGGTGGTGGGTTCCTGCAGGTTGCCGGTCATCGCCAGCACGTCGTCGCGCACCTGGCGGAACAGAAGGCTGATCTCCAGCCCCGGCTGAACCATGTTCTCGCGCAGGGCGATGTTGAACGGGCTGTTGGCGCCGTCGCCGTCCAGCGCCACCTCGCCGTCGCGGGCGGCAAAGGCGACCAGAGTGCCGCGCTCGGGGTCGGGCGCGGCAAGGCCACCCTTGCCGGTGGTCAGCCCCTCGGCCACCGCCGGGTCGCGCAGGTCGATCACGTCGGGAAAGGGATTGTCGCGGCAACTGTCCAGAATGACGATCCGCATCTTGCGCGCCCCGTCCACCGCGCGCAGGAAGTCGTCCAGCGTCACCGCCTGGGTCACGATGTCCTTTGCCGCCGCCACCCGGGCATCCACCGGCACCAGGAAGGTGGTGCCCTGCACCGAGACACCATGCCCGGCATAGTAGACCAGCGCCAGGTCCGCCGTTTCGGCGCGAAAGGCGAAATCCTTCAGCGTGGCTTGCAGCGTGTCGCGCGGGGCATCGGTCAGGCGCTGCACGTCAAAGCCGATGCTTTCCAACGAACCGGCCAGCGCCTCGGCGTCCCGAAGGGTATTCTGCAACCTCGGCACCGCCTGGTAGTCGGCCATTCCGATCACCAGCGCGATGCGGGCGCTGTCGCGGGTTTCCGAAAGGGCGGGCCAGCCAAGGATCACGGCCAGCAGGGCCAGGACAAGACGCATCATATCAATGGTTCCCGCAAGCGAGAGAGGAAAGGCAGGGACGAAACAGGTCCAGTCTACCAACCCCGCAGCGATCGGGCAAAGGCCAATGCGTCAGTTTCCCGCAAGTTCCGCGTCACGATTCCGCGCGGGGCGGGTGGGGCTCGGGGTGCCCGGCCGGGCACCCCGTCGCGGCCCGCCTTACATCGGCGGCAGGATGACCTGGTCGATCACGTGGATCACCCCGTTCGAGGCGGCGACATCCGGCCCCGAGATGGGGGCGCCGTTCACCTTGGGCCCGCCGTCCAGCGTGATGGTGACCTCGGCGCCCTGCACGGTGGCGGCCTTCATCCCCTCGGTCAGGTCGGTCGACATCACCTTGCCGGGCACGACGTGATAGGTCAGCACCGCCACCAGCTTGTCCTTGTTCTCGGGCTTCAGCAGGTCTTCGACCGTGCCCGCCGGCAGCGCTGCAAAGGCGGCGTCGGTGGGCGCGAAGACGGTGAACGGACCTTCGCCCTTCAGCGTGTCGACCAGGCCAGCGGCCTCGACCGCGGCAACGAGGGTGGTGAATGACCCCGCCGCGACGGCGGTGTCGACGATATCCTTGCCGTGATTGTCCGCATAGGCGGGCACGGCGAAGACGGTGGCGGCGGTCAGGGCCAGAAAGGTTCTGCGGATCATTGGTGTCACTCCCGTTTGATCTCTGCCGTCATTGGCGACGTCGATACCCCCGCCGCGCCCTGTCGGATCACCCTGACATCGGCGTGAGCGGCCCTTGCCGCGGGCATGGATCGCCCCAAGCCAGGGACGGACGCGGGTTCAAGTCAGAAACCCGTGAACCGATGTGACCGGACGCGAGCGCCCTGCCCTGCACAGATGCGTGATCGGCCGCAACCTTTGCCCGCCCGGCGCGTATTGCGATAGACTGACCACAAAGGAGATGCCGATGCCCCGCCCCCTGCAGACCGGCCTGCGCTGGTCCGACGTGACGCCGAAGTCGCTGTGGCTGAGCCGCCGCCAGCTGATCGCCGGTGCCGCCGCCCTGACCGCGACCCCGGCACTGGCCCGGATCGAGGCGGCGAAAAGCGCGTTCTCGACCGACGAGGCCCCCGACACGCTTGAGACGATCTCGGGCTACAACAACTTTTACGAATTCGGCTACGGCAAGGACGACCCCGCCGCCTATGCCGGCGCCCTGACCACCGACCCCTGGGCGATCGAGATCGGCGGACTGGTCGACAAGCCCGGCAGCTATGATCTGGCCGAGGTGATGAAGGGCCAGGCGCTGGAGGAACGCATCTACCGTTTCCGCTGCGTCGAGGCCTGGTCGATGGTCGTTCCCTGGATCGGCTTTGAACTGGCGGGCCTCTTGAACCGCGTCGGCGTGCAGCCGGGGGCGAAGTTCGTCGCCTTTGAAACCCTGATGCGCCCCGAGGAAATGCCGGCCCAGCAATCGGCCGGTTTCCCCTGGCCCTATGTCGAGGGACTGCGGTTGGACGAGGCGATGCACCCGCTGACCATCCTGGCCACCGGCCTTTACGGCGATCCGATGCCCAAGCAGAACGGCGCCCCGATCCGGCTGGTGGTGCCGTGGAAATACGGCTTCAAGAGCATCAAGAGCATCGTCAGGATCACCCTGACCGCCGACATGCCTCCGACCACCTGGAACATCCTGCAACCGCAGGAATACGGGTTCTACGCCAATGTGAACCCGCAGGTCGACCATCCGCGCTGGAGCCAGGCCTCCGAGCGTCGGGTCGGCGCGGGCCTGTTCGGCGGTCGGCAGGACACGCTGATGTTCAACGGCTATGGCGAGCATGTGGCATCGCTGTACGCCGGCATGGACCTGGCGGCGAACTACTGATGGAGCGGGTGAACACCGCCCTGCGCCGCCTGCCGACCGGCGTGGTCTGGATCGCAGCCTTCGTGCCGATGGCCTGGCTGGTCTGGCTGGCAGCTGCGGGCGACCTGGGACCCGACCCGGTCAAGGCGCTGGAGCATGGCTTGGGCGAATGGGGGCTGCGCCTGCTGCTGGCCTCGCTGGCGGTGACGCCGCTGATGCGGCTGGGGCTGCGGCTGCTGCGGTTCCGGCGCGCGCTTGGGGTGGCGGGCTTTGCCTATGTGGTGGCGCACTTCGCGGTCTGGGTCGGGCTGGACATGGGGTTCCGCTGGGGCCAGGTGGCGCAGGATCTGGTCAAGCGGCCCTATATCGTGGTGGGTCTTGCCGGGCTGTTGCTGCTGGTTCCACTGGCGGTGACCTCGACCGATGGCTGGCTGCGGCGCCTGGGCACGGCGTCCTGGCGGCGGCTGCATCGGCTGGCTTATCCCGCGATTCTGCTGGGTGCGGTGCATTTCGTGATGATCGGAAAGGTGCTGACCGTCGAATCGTTGGTCCATCTGGGGATCGCCCTGGCGTTGCTGGCAGTGCGCCTGGTGCCGAAACGCGCCCAATCCCGGCGACTCGGTCCCTCGACCCCGGTCTAGCGGGGCACCGGCGGCAAGATTGTTGCGCATGGCACCGGGTCTTTGGCAGGTTTCTGTCCGCAACCCTCTGAAAACCCGGAAATTTCGACCGATCGGCAAAAAATTCGCATTTCGGCGCTTTTTCCTCTTGCGGCCCCGAAGCGCCATCCGTAAATACCCCTCCACCGAAGCCGAGACGCGACGGTGACGGTTCGAAGCGGCGGCAAGGCCAAGGCGACGGATCGGAAAATCTGAAGACAAGGCGCGCAGGGATACGCCAGGAAGCTGGCGGATCGCACGTTTTTTGTCTGAGGGTGGCTCTTTGACATTGATGATGAATGAAGGGATATGTGGGCGGTTTGGGCGCATCGGCGTCTGACTGTTTGCATATCGGCCTACTAGGGATCGCGAGGTTCCGATGATGTAGGTGTCAGCTTCACGGTT
>JAGPCN010000331.1 GCA_018058035.1 Fuscovulum sp. | reverse complement strand
GGGTTCGGCAACCAGCCCCCCGTCGCCTATCGCGCGCTGGAATTCCTGGTGGATCAGGGCCTTGCCCACCGCATCCAGCGGCTGAACGCCTTCACCGCTTGCGTCCATCCCGGCGAGGACCACGCCCCCGCCTTCCTGATCTGCCGCACCTGCCACATGGTCGCCGAGGCCGGGGCCACCGCGGCCCGCGCCTCGCTCGACGCCGAGGCCGCCCGCGCGGGCTTTCAGGTCGAACGCTCGACCATCGAGGCGCTTGGCCTCTGCCCGAACTGCCGCGAGGCGGCATGAGCCTGATCACCGCCGACCATATCTGCGTCCGCTACGGCGCCGAGGAAGTGCTGCATGACATCAGCCTGTGCGTCCAGCCCGGCGAGATCGTCACCATCCTTGGCCCCAACGGCTCGGGCAAATCCACGCTTCTGCGCGCGCTTCTGGGCATCGTCCCGGTGGCCGAGGGGCGGATCACCCGGCAATCGGGGCTGAAGATCGGCTATGTCCCGCAGCGGCTGACCATCGACCGCACCCTGCCGATCACCACCCGCCGGTTCCTGTCGCTGCCCGCCCGCGTCAGCGATGCCCAGGCCGACGAGGCACTGGCCCGCGTGGGCATGGCCGGTCAGGGGGCCGAGCAGATGGCCACGCTGTCCGGCGGGCAGTTGCAGCGGGTGCTTCTGGCCCGCGCGCTGCTGGGCCAGCCGCAGCTTCTGATGCTGGACGAGCCGACCTCGGGCCTCGACCAGCCCGGCGAGGCCGCTTTCTACCGCCTGATCGAGGAGGTCCGCCGCGAGACCGGCGCGGCGGTGCTGATGATCAGCCATGACCTGCATGTGGTGATGGCGGCCAGCGACCGGGTGATCTGCCTCAACGGCCATATCTGCTGCGAAGGCACGCCCCGCGTGGTGTCCTCCGCGCCGGAATATCGCGCCCTCTTCGGTCTCGGGACGCAAGGCGCGCTGGCGCTGTACCGCCACGAACACGACCACGCGCATGAGGATGGCCACCCGCATCATCCTCACCACGACCACGACCACACGCACGAGCATGATCATGCTTGACGATTTCCTGGTCCGCGCGGGCCTTGCCGCCATCGGCCTCTCGCTTGCCACCGGCCCCTTGGGGTCTTTCGTGGTCTGGCGCCGGATGGCCTATTTCGGCGACGCAACCGCCCATGCCGCCGTCCTGGGCGTGGCTCTGGCGCTGGCGACCGACCTGCCCATCGGGCTTGGCACCCTGACTGTCGCCCTTGCCATGGCCGTCACCGTCGCGGGCCTGTCCGCCCGGGGCTGGGCGATGGACACCACGCTTGGCGTCCTGGCCCATTCCGCGCTGGCCTTCGGCCTTGTCGCCGTCAGCTTCTTCCCGACCGTCCGCACCGATCTTTCCGCCTATCTCTTCGGCGACATCCTTGCCGTCAGCCGGGGCGATCTGGCCCTTGTCTGGCTTGGCGCGCTGGCCGTCCTCGCGCTTCTCGCCTGGCGCTGGCAGGCGCTTCTGACCGCCACGGTGAGCGAAGACCTTGCCCATGCCGCCGGCATCCGCCCCGACCGCGAGCGGCTGGTGCTGGTCCTTGCCCTTGCGCTGGTTGTCGCGGTGGCGCTGAAGATCGTCGGCGCGCTGCTCATCGCCGCCATGCTGATCATCCCCGCCGCCACCGCCCGCAGCTTCGCCCGCACGCCCGAGACGATGGCCGCCCTAGCCATCGCAATCGGCGCGGCGGCGGGGATCGGCGGGCTTGGGCTCTCGCTCTGGCAGGACACGCCGACCGGGCCGTCGATCATCGTCGTCGCCGCCGGGCTTTTCGCATTGGCATCTCTCCGGCGACAAAGTTAGTGAAAAACCCGCATCTCGCCCGAAGCTTGCCAAAATTGACCGGTATCACCGCCGCAGGACCAGCCAGGGCCGCAGTTATCAGGGCCACCGTTACCAAGGACTGACTCGTGTTTCGACTGTTGGGTTTTCTCGTCATGTTCGCCCTCACCGCCGGGGGGTTCATGTTCGTCGACTACAAGATGTCCGCCCGCTGGGCCGGGCGCGAGGATGCCGAGGGTCTGACCTTCCGGGAATATCTCGGCGGGCTGTCCGGTCGCCTTGCCGGGCTTGGGGGCGGTGGGTCCAACGGGATGCCGACGAAACTGGCCGACATGCTGCCGAAGCCCCCCGAAGGCTGGAAGGCCCGCCCGGTCGAGGCCGGGGATACCGACGGTTTCCTGCCGAAGAACAGCAAGAAGGCCGACAAGAACGGGATCGCTGCCGTGACGGCCATGGCCAAGGGCGAGGCCGGGTCGGGCGTCGAGGTTGCAGCCCTGACCTATGAAAAGGGCGATCGCAAGCTGATCGTCAAGGCGGTCCGCTACCCGAATGTCATCTTCACCAGCATGGCGGCGATGCCGCAGCGGCTGGAGTTGCAGCTGCAGACCGCCGAATTCCGCGGCACCGAATTCGCCACCGTCCGCGGCCTTGACCTGACCGAGGATCTGCTGCCCGAAGGCTTCCGGGGCCGGATGTTCTTTGCCGATGTCGGGGCGCAGATCCAGTTGCGGGTGCTGGCGCCGAAGCGGATGAAGGACGAAGATTTGCTACCCTTCCTCGAAACCCTGCATGTCAAGGCGATGAACGCGGGCGTCATCGACAAGGTCGAGGGCCTGGGCGAAGTGCCGGTGATCGTGCTGGCCTCGGCGCTGGACGGGGCCGAACGGGATGCCTATCTCGCCGATGTTGCCGCCCGCGCCGCGTCCGAGGCCGCAAGAACCGAGGCCGGGCGTGTCGAGGCCGAAGCGGCTCAGGCCGCCGGGGCCATGGCCGAAGGCGACACGGGCGGCGGGTTCCTTGGTGGCCTCTTCGGTGGCAATGAAACGGCGGCGGATGCGGCAGCCGAACCCAAGGCGGCCGAGAAATCCGGCAAGGCGAGCTGCACCACCGGCAAGGACGGCGTCAAACGCTGCACCGTCGAAACCGCCGCCCCTAGTGAGTGACTGTTCCGGGCCGACCTAAAACGTCAGCCCGGAAAACCGCGACGGGTTCTGCGGCACGCCCGGCAGGACGCAGAGCATCTCGTACAGGAAATTCGCCCCGATCAGCGCGGTATTGCCGGTCGGGTCATAGGGCGGGGACACCTCGACCAGATCGCAGCCCACCAGGTTCAGCCCGGCAGCGCCCCGGATGATCTCCAGCCCCTGCCAGGTGGTCAGCCCGCCCGGTTCTACGGTGCCAGTGCCGGGCGCGAAAGCCGAATCCAGGCTGTCGATGTCATAGCTGAGGTAGACCGGAGCATCGCCGATCCTGTCGCGGACGATCTGCATCAGCGGGGTCAGCGACTTGTGCCAGCACTCCTCGGCCTGCACCACCGTCCAGCCCTTGTCGCGGCCCCAGTTGAAATCATCCGCCGCATAGCCGGTGGCACGCAGCCCGATCTGGAACACCTTGTCGTTCAGCAGACAGCCATCCTCCCAGGCCCGCCGGAAGGGGCAGCCATGCGCGACTTTCTCGCCGAACATGGTGTCGTTGATGTCGGCATGGGCGTCGATGTGGATCAGCGCGACCGGCCCGTGCCGCTCCTTGATCGCGCGCAGGATCGGCCAGGTCAGGGTGTGATCGCCGCCAAGGGTCATCGGGATCACCCCATGCGACAGCACCTCACGGTAATGGGCGGTGATGATGTCGACCGTCTTCTTCAGATCAAAGGTGTTGATCGCCACATCGCCCAGATCGGCCACCTGCAAATGCTCGAAGGG
>JAGPCN010000330.1 GCA_018058035.1 Fuscovulum sp. | reverse complement strand
CCGTGCTTGACCATCACATGGCGGACCACCGTGTAATCCTCCAGCGCATAGGCCGACATGTCCTTGCCGTAGCCGGATTGCTTCAGCCCGCCATGCGGCATTTCGTTGGTCAGCATGAAATGCGTGTTGATCCAGGTGCAGCCGTAGCGCAGGCGCGCGGCCGTGGCCATCGCGCGGCCGACATCGCGCGTCCAGACCGAGGAGGCCAGGCCATAGTCGCTGTCGTTGGCCCAGGTGACGGCCTCATCCACGTCGGAGAAGGGGGTGACGGAGACGACGGGGCCGAAAACCTCTCGCCGGACGATCTCATCATCCTGTTTCGCGCCGGCGACGACGGTGGGGCGGTAGTAGAAGCCCTGGTCCATGGCCTCGCCGCCCGTCGTCACCTGAACGTGGTTCAGCTCTCGCGCGCGGTTGACAAAGCTGGCGACGCGGTCGCGTTGGCGCTGGCTGATCAGCGGGCCGATCTCGTTGGTGGTGTCGTCCTCGGCTCCCAGGGTGATCGAGGCAGCGGCCGAGGTCAGGTCGGCCACCAGGTTGTCGTAGACCTTCTTGCCGGCGTAGACGCGGCAGGCGGCGGTGCAGTCCTGGCCCGCGTTGTAGAAGGAAAACGCCCGCAGCCCCTCGACCACCGCGCCCACGTCGGCATCGTCGAAGACCACGACCGGGGCCTTGCCGCCCAGTTCCAGGTGGGTGCGCTTGACCGTCCGGGCGGCCGCGTCCAGCATCTTCTTGCCGGTCGCCACATCGCCGGTCAGCGAGATCATGTCCACCCCGGGATGGTTGATCAGGGAATTGCCGACCGTCTGCCCGCGCCCCGCGATGACGTTGACGACGCCTTCGGGCAGCACCTCGGCCAGGATCCGGGCCAGTTTCAGCGCGGTCAGCGGGGTCTGTTCGCTGGGCTTGAACACCACCGTATTGCCGCCGCCGATGGCGGGGCCCAGTTTCCAGGCCATCATCATCAGCGGGTAGTTCCAGGGCGCGATGGAGGCCACCACGCCCACCGGATCGCGGCGGATCATGCTGGTATGCCCGCTCAGGTATTCGCCGGCGACCGTGCCGGTCATGCAGCGCACCGCGCCGGCAAAGTAGCGAAAGCAATCGACGATGGCGGGGATCTCGTCATTGCGCGCCGCGTTGATCGGCTTGCCGCAATTCAGCGCCTCGAGCGCGGCAAAGGCGTCGGCCTCGGCCTCGATCCGGTCGGCGATGGTCAAGAGCGCCGCCGAGCGTTCGGCGGGCGTCGTTCGCGACCAGCCGTCAAAGGCCTTGCGCGCCGCAGCCACCGCCCGGTCGACCTGCGCCGTCGAAGCCTCGGGCACCTCAAGGATCAACCCGCCGGTGCGCGGGTTCAGGACCGCCTCGGGCGAATCCTCGCCGGTCTCGAAGGCAGACCCGATCAGGAACTGGGTGTGGATGGTCATGGCGGTCTCCCTATTTGCCCATGCCGGCGGTCTCGGACCCGCCGCGGGTAAGGTAGTAGGCGATGAGGATCGGCACGAAGGTGGCCGCGAAGACGATGATGGCGACGACGTTGGTCACCGGGCGCTGCCGCGGGCGGACCAGTTCGTTCAGCATCCAGATCGGCAGGGTGGATTGCTGGCCCGCGGTAAAGGTGGTGACGATGACCTCGTCGAACGACAGCGCGAAGGCCAGCATCCCGCCCGCCAGCAGCGCCGAACCCAGGTTCGGCAACAGGATGTGGCGGAAGGTCTGGAAGGCATTGGCGCCCAGGTCGGCGGATGCCTCCATGATCCCGCCCGACAGGCGGCGCATCCGGGCGACGGCGTTGTTGTAGACGATGACGATGCAGAAGGTGGCGTGGCCCAGGACGATCGTCCAGGTGGAAAACGGGATATCCATGATGCCGAAGGCACTGCGCAGCGACATGCCGGTGATGACGCCGGGCAGCGCGATCGGCAGGATGATCAAGAGCGACAGCTGGTCCCGCCCGAAGAAGCGCGCGCGCGACATCGCGGCCGCCACCAGCGTGCCGAGGATCATCGCCAGCGCGGTCGAGATGGCGGCAACCTTCAACGACAGCCAGAGCGGCGGCCAGATGTCGGGCCGGTCGAACCAGGCGGTGCCGAACCATTGCGTGGTCAGCCCGGGGGGCGGGAACTGGAACGACCGCTCCTCGGTCGTGAAGGCGTAAAGGAAGATCAGCAGGATCGGCAGGTGCAGGAACAGCAGGCCGCCCAAGGCGGTGGCCTTCAAGAGCCACGAGGCGCGGTCAGAGTGCATCGAAGGCCCCCGCGCGTTTGGCAAGCGTCAGGTAGACCAGCATGATCAGGATCGGCACCACGGCAAAGGCCGCGGCCAGCGGGATGTTTCCGGCGGTGCCCTGCAACTGGTAGACGGCCATGCCGATGAAGCTGGCGGAATTGCCGACGATCTGCGGGATGATGTAATCGCCCAGCGTCAGCGAGAAGGTGAAGATCGACCCCGCGACCACACCCGGCATCGCCAAGGGCAGGATCACGCTGCGGAAGGTCTGCGCCCTTGTGGCGCCCAGATCGGCGGATGCCTCGAGCATCGAGGTCGGCACCCGCTCCAGCGCGGCCTGCATCGGCAGGATCATGTAGGGCAGCCAGACATAGACGAAGACCGCGAAGGTGCCCAAGGGCGAGGTGGAGAGCGACGAGCCCTCGAACCCCGGGATGGCCAGCGCGCCGTCGATGATCCAGCCGGTATGCGTGCGCTCGGCCGCCCAGGTCAGGATGCCCTCCTTGGCCAGGATCAGCTTCCAGGCATAGACCTTGACCAGGTAGCTGGACCACAAGGGCAGCATGACGCCCAGGTAGAAGGCGGCCTTCCAGGGACCGCGGGCGTAGCGGGCGGCGTAATAGGCGATGGGAAAGGCCAGCACGGCGCAGGCCAGCGTGACGGCGGCGGCCATCAGCGCGGTGCGGGTGATGATGTCCAGGTTCTGCGCCCGGAACAGCTCGGCATAGGTCTTGAGGGTGAATTCCTCTTTCACCACGCCCGAGAATTCGTCGATCGAGTAGAAGGACTGAAGGAGGAGCGCGAAGAGCGAGCCAAGGTAGACCACCCCCAGCCAGAGGAGTGGGGGGCTGACCAGGATGAGAAGAAGCAGGCCGGGCCGGCGCCAGAACAGGCCGGTCAGCCGGTCGGCCGGGCCACGGGCGGGCAGGATCGCCGGGGCGGTCATGGCCAGGCCTTCAGCGGACCCGAATTCTTGAAGAAAGAATTCGGGGCGCCGGGCTCTGCGACGGTGCGCGCAGGGGAAGTGTCGGAGCCTCCGGCGGGGATATTTGTCGGACAGATGAAACCGGCGTCTGCCTGTATCCGGGCGGCCTGGAGGTGAGGGCGAAGCCCAAGGGGGGGGCGCCCCCTGCGACGCCGGGCAAGGGTGCGGCGCATCAATTGGCCCCCATCAGGTGCAGGGCGCCCGGGTCGAAGGCGATGGCGGCGGTGGCGCCTTCGGCCGGGACGGGCTGGCCGGCGGGGACCAGGGCGGCGATCTCGGTGCCTTGGGCGTCGATCACCACGCGGGTGCCCGAACCCAGGTAGCGCAGCGCGGTGACCCTACCGGAAATCGGGCCGGTGGCGGCAAGGCGCGTGGCCTCGGGGCGCAAGGACGCCCATTCCGCGGGGCCGCCGAGGGCACGGGTGATCTGGGGCGGCAGGACGTTGGAGGAGCCGACGAAATCGGCCACGAAGCGGGTGACGGGGCGGTCGTAGATGTCTTGCGGGGTGCCGATCTG
>JAGPCN010000329.1 GCA_018058035.1 Fuscovulum sp. | reverse complement strand
GGGCTTCATGCTGGCGGCGCTGTTCCTGTCGCTTCTCTTGTCGATCCTGTCCCGCGCCGCGCTGCCGGCGATTGCGGTTGCGGTGGCGGCGACGGTGGCGGGCAGCCTGGCGATCTCGGGCACGGCAGGCATTCTGGCGGGCATGGTGGCGGGGGCGGCGGCGGGAATGGTGCGGCGATGAACGGCGACCTGGTGCTGATGGCGGTGCTGGCGGGGGCGGCGAACTGGGCCTTCCGGGCGCTGCCGACGATGCTGATGCGGCACGAGACGCAGCCCGGAGGGCTGATGGCGCGGTTCCTGGCGGCGACCGGCCCCGCGGCCATCGCCACGCTGTTCGTCGCCTCGGTCCTGCCGCAGCTTTGGCCGGTGCCGCGCGACCTGGTGCCGCTGGCCCTTGGCACGGCGGCAACGGTGCTGGCGTTCTGGCCGCGGCGCTCGGTGGTGGCGGGCACGCTGGCGGGGGCGGTGGCCTATGGTGCGGCGGTCTGGCTGATCGGCTAGGCCGGTTTCCACTTGCGCCCCGGCCACTTGCTTGCGACCATGGCCCGAAGGAGAAGCGCGATGCTTGAGATCAGCCCCCGCAAGGTCGTTCACGTCATTTACCTGGCGCGCGAGGAAAGCGCCGGCGAGGCAGAGCTTTACGCCTTCATCGACGGCCTGAACTCGGAAGAGAAGGCGCATCTGACCGCGCTGGCCTGGGTGGGCCGCGGCGCCTTTGAACCCGAGGATTTCGACGAGGCCGTTGCGACCGCCTTTGCCGAGGCGACGATCCCCACCGCCGATTACCTGATGGGCATGCCGCACCTGGCCGAGAACCTGGAATCGGGGCTGGAATCGATGGGCGTCGACGTGACCGGCGAGGAAGAGGATTTTCTCTGACCCGGCCCTTGCGGCCTCGGACCCTGCGCCCGATATATTCCACGGATGGAATATGAGGTGAGGCGATGACCCGCACGATGGATGCCGTAAAGCTGACCTGTGCCACTTGTGGCCAGGCCAACCGGGTGCCGCGGGCGCGGCTGGCCGAGGGGCCGAAATGCGGCAGCTGCGGCGACCCGCTGGCCGATGGCCGGGTGGCCGAACTGGACGCCGCCACGCATGACAAGGTGACGCGCGGCGACGGCTTGCCGGTGCTGGTCGACTATTGGGCGCCCTGGTGCGGCCCCTGCCGGATGATGGCGCCCGAATTCGCCAAGGCGGCCAAGACGCTGGCGCCGGTGGCCCGGCTGATGAAGCTGAACACCGAGGATCACCCCGGCATCGGCGCCCGCGCCGGTATCCGCGGCATTCCGGCGCTGATCCTGTACCGCGACGGGCGGGAACTCGCCCGATTGGCCGGCGCCCGCCCGGCGGCCGACATCGCGGCCTTCGTGCGCCAGCACGTCGCGGGCTAGACCTCTGCGCCCGCGCAGGGGATGCGCACGAAAATCGCCATAGGCCCGGCGCCCGGTTGCGGCTAGCCTGCATCCCGTAACGGTGGACACGGGGGTATCGTGGAGGGCTACCGCTGGCAGGAAATGTCGCTGGCGCGGCAGTTCGCCCTTGCGGGCGGCGTGGTGATGCTGGTCGCCATGGTCGTCGTCGGCTTCTGGGTGTCGTCGCGGATCGAAAAGGCCGTGGTGCGCAACACCGCCACCGCCACCGCCGTCTACATGGAAAGCCTGATCGCGCCCCTGTTGCAGGGCCACGCGCTGGACGACCGGCTGCCGCCCGCGGCCGAGGCCGAGTTGCACCGCATCCTCAAGGAAACCGCCCTGGGCGAGCGCGTCGCCTCGTTCAAGCTGTGGCGCGCCGACGGCCTGGTACTGGACGCCTCGAACGAGGCGCTGAAGGGCCAGCGCTTTCCGATCACCGAGAACCTGCGACTGGCCGCGGCGGGCGAAGTCCAGGCCGACTTCGACGAGACCGGCGACGAAGAGGATGCCGCCGAAGCGGCCTTGCGGGTGCCGCTTCTGGAAATCTATGGTCCGATCCGCGACCTGCGCAGCGGCGAGGTGGTCGCGGTGGCCGAATTCTACGAACGCGGCACCCGGCTGGAACGCGACATCGGCCTGGCCCGGCTGGGCAGCCTGGCGGCGGTGGCCTCGGTGATGACGACGATCGGGCTGGCCTTGTTCGTGATCGTGCTGCGCGGCAGCCGCACCATCGACCGCCAGGTGGGCGCCTTGCGCGACATGGCCGTCCATAACCTGTCGCTGCGGCGGCGGGTGCAGGGGGCGGCGGCGCGCTTTGCGGCGCTGAACGACCAGACCCTGCGCCGGATCGGCGCCGACCTGCACGACGGCCCGGTCCAGATGATGAGCTTTGCCGCCCTGCGGCTGGACGCGCTGCGTCGCCATGTGCCCGAAGGCGCGGGCCGGCAGGAACTGGACGCGGTCGAGGCGGCCCTGCGCGAGTCGATCGTGGAACTGCGCAACATCTCGCGCGGGATGTCGCTGCCCGACCTTGAGCGCAAGCCGGTGGAATCGCTGATGCGGTCGCTGGCCGAGGCGCAGGCCGCCCGCGGTGGCATGGCGGTGGACGTGACGGTGGATCTGGACGACGAGGCCACCTTGCCGCCCGAGGTCAAGACCTGCCTCTACCGCGTCGCGCAAGAGGGGTTGACCAATGCCTGGCGCCACGGCGGCGGCAGCACGGCCGACCTGGCGGTGCGGCTGAAGGACGGCGTGCTGACCCTGTCGGTGATGGACCGCGGGCCGGGCTTTCCCGCGGCCGAGACGGCGCCCGAAGGCGGCGGTGACGGTGGCGGCGACGGGGGCGGGCTGGGGCTTGCCGGGCTGGCCGACCGGGTGGAAAGTCTGGGCGGGCAGTTGCTGAAACTGCCACGCAAGGGCGGCGGGGCCGAGTTGCGGATGGTTCTGGACCTGAGGGAGGCCGGGTGATGCAGAAGATCAGGATCATGGTGGCGGACGATCACCCGATCTACCGCGACGGACTGGCCCGCAGCCTCTCCGAGGCCGAGGATATCGAGGTGGTGGGCGCCGCCGCCGATGGCGAAGAGGCCGCCACGATGGCCGCAAGCCTGCGCCCCGACCTGGTGCTGCTGGACATCTCGATGCCCAAGGGCGGGGGCCTGGGGGCGCTGGAGCGCATCCGCACGATGGAGGCGCCACCGCATGTGGCGATGCTGACCGCGTCGGAAGACGGCGAGGACGTGATGCAGGCGATGCGCCTGGGCGCGCTTGGCTATGTGCTGAAGGGCGTCGGCGGGGCGGAACTGACCGCGCTGGTGCGCGACCTGGCGGCGGGCCGGCCGCATATCGCGCCCTCGCTGGCCGGGCGGTTGCTGTTGTCGATGCGCGGCGGCGCGGGCGGCAAGGCGCCGGCCACCCCGCCCGACCCGCTGGCCGACCTGTCGCGGCGCGAGGAAGACATCCTGCGGCTGGTCGCGCAGGGCAAGTCGAACCGCGAGGTCGGCGACGAGTTGGACCTGCAGGAAAAGACGGTCAAGCACTACATGACCTCGATCCTGCAAAAGCTGCAGGTCCGCAACCGGGTTGAGGCGGCGATGCTGATGCGCGAGCATCGCAAGGTCTGAGTCCGGCCCCGACCATGGTCCGTCGACGGGGGCGAAAATCGCCCGACCATCGACCCTGTGGTCAGGGGGGCGCGGGGGGTAACTTGGTCTCATCGAAACCCAGACAACAGGAGACCACCATGAAGACCACGATCCTTTCCGCCCTCGCCCTGGCCATCGGCCTGTCCGCCGCCCTGACCGCCCCGGTCATCGCCGCCCCGTCG
>JAGPCN010000104.1 GCA_018058035.1 Fuscovulum sp. | reverse complement strand
GCCAAAGCCGTAAAGCGCGTTCAGGGCATCGCGGTAGAACAGCGACGAGGCCAGGTAGGCCGACAGGCTGCGCCGGTAGCGCAGCGAGGCCAGCAACTCGCGCAAGGACGCCATGGCCCGGCCGATGCTCAGGGGCTGCGCGGTCACCCGCGGCTCCTTCACCCACAGGAAGAACGGCACCATGAACACCGCATACCAGATCGCGGCGAAGGGCCCCACCGCCCGGGTGCCCTCGCGCGCCTCCGGGTCCATGCCGAACAGCGGGTCCAGCCCGATCAACGTCTTGCCGCTTTCGGCGCCCTCGGCGAACAGCAAGAGCATGACGATCAGCGCCAGCAGGCCCCCCAGATAGCCGAAGGCAAAGCCCGAGCCGGAAATCGCGCCCAGGTCGTCATGGTCCGACAGCGTGGGCATCAGCGCGTTGGTGAAGATCGTCGCGAACTCCATCCCGATGAAGCCGATGCCAAAGAAGCAGACCGCCCAGAACAGCATCCCCTGGTCGCCCCCCGGCGCCACCCACCACAGCGCCCAGGCCCCGACGACGTAAAAGACCGAGAACACCCAGACCCAGATCAGCCGCCGCCCGGTGCTGTCGGCGATGGCCCCCAGGATCGGCGCCAGCACGGCAATCAGGATCGAGGCGATCGCCAGCCCCCAGCCCCAGTAGGCCTGCGCGGCGGCGGCGGCGGCGTCCGCCTCCATCCCGGTGCCCAGGTAGTAGCCGCGGGCAACCTCGGCAAAGTAGGGGCCGAACACAAAGGTCAGCAGCAGCGTGTTGTAGGGCTGGCTGGCCCAGTCGAAGAAATACCAGCCCCAGATGCGCTTGCGTGCCGAAACCATGCCCTGCCCCCTGTTTTCCCGCATCTGACCCCGGAAACCGGCCCTGCGCAAGCAAAGGCTCTTCGCGACGCTGCCGCTTGCTCATCGCAAGGTCCCCCCCGCGAAGAGCGACCGCAGGGACGCGATGAGCCGCCCGTCACCCTGCGGGCGGCCAGGGCCGTTCGGCATCTGCCGCGATCCAGGCCTGCACCCAAGCCGGCAGGGGCGGGCTGTCGGGCGGCAGACCCAGGGCCACCGCCATTTCGGCCGGCGGCACGATCCCGCGCTTCCCTTGCGTGATCGCCGACCGCAGCAGCGCCTGGCTGGTGCATTCGCCCCGCACCCACATCGTCTGGTCCATGTAGACGAAGCGGCCGTCCCAGCCCACCATCCGCGTCCGCATCTCGATCCGGTCGAACATCTTCACCCGCCGGCGATAGCGCACCGAGGCGCCGGCGACCGCCAGCCCCCAGCCCCGGGCCCGCGCCACCCGGTCCAGCCCCACCCGCATCGCCATCGGAATCCGGCCCAGGTCATACAGCGTCAGCGTGCGGCCGTTGTTCAGCTCCATCCAGGGGTCGATGTCCTGCGGCCAGCACAGGTGATGGCTGACATGGGTGTCGAACGGCGCCAGCGGGGCCGCGCGGCGGAACTTCAGGAATTCCTTGAACAGGCGCAGATAGGGATACATGCGGGCCTCCGGCTACGGCCCCGGCCTGCCGCCACGGGCCCCCAAGGTCAAGCGTTCCCTCGCGTCGGGCATTGCCCTTGGCCGGGGCGCGCGTTACCTAGGGCACAAGATGTTGGGCCGGGCCAAAGGGGTTCTCACATGATTGCGCTGCGCGACACGTTGCTTCTGATCCTGAACATCGCGCAGTGGATCGTACTGGTCCATGTGATCATGTCCTGGCTGATCAACTTCCAGGTGCTGAACCTGCGCCAGCCGCTGGTGGCGCAGGTCTGGGGCGGCCTGAACGCGATGCTGGAACCGCTCTATTCCCGCATCCGCCGGCTGATCCCCATCGGCGGAGGCATCGACCTGGCGCCGCTGATCGTGATCATCGTCATCTTCTTCCTGCAACGGTTCCTGGTCACCAGCCTTTACTGACCGCCGATGCCCCCCCAGCCGGACGATATCCTGCACCGCGTCTACGGCTTTCCCGACTTCCGCCCGGGCCAGCGCGAGATCGTCGATGCCGTGCTGGCCGGGCGCAACACCCTGGCCATCATGCCCACCGGCGGCGGCAAGTCGCTGTGCTTCCAGTTGCCGGCGCTGTGCCGCGACGGGGTGACGCTGGTCATCTCGCCCTTGATCGCGCTGATGCGCGACCAGGTCCGCGCGCTGCGCGAAGCGGGGGTCGAGGCCGGAGCCCTGACCTCGGGCAGCACCGATGACGAGGTCGAAGAGGTGTTTGCGGCACTGGACGAGGGCCGGCTGAAGCTTTTGTACATGGCGCCCGAACGGCTGGCCGCCGCCGCAACCTTGCCGCTCTTGCGCCGCGCCCGCGTCACCCAGATCGCGGTGGACGAGGCGCATTGCGTCAGCCAGTGGGGCCACGACTTCCGCCCCGACTACCTGCGCATCGGTCAGTTGCGCCGCACCCTGAACGTGCCGCTGGCCGCCTTTACCGCCACCGCAGACGAGGAAACCAGGGGCGAGATCGTCACCCGCCTGTTCGACGGAGAGCCGCCGGAAACCTTCCTGCGTGGCTTCGACCGGCCGAACATCCACCTGGCCTTTGCCGCCAAGGATTCCCCCCGCGACCAGATCCTGCGCTTTGCCGCCGCCCGCAAGGGCCGCTCGGGCATCGTCTACTGCGGCACGCGGGCCAAGACCGAAACCCTGGCAGCTGCGCTGTGCCAGGCCGGCCACCACGCGCTGGCCTATCACGCGGGCCTCGATCCCGATCAGCGCCGCCTGGTGGAAACCCGCTTCCAGCGCGACGATGGCCTGATCGTGGTCGCCACCGTCGCCTTCGGCATGGGCATCGACAAGCCCGACATCCGCTGGGTCGCCCATGCCGACCTGCCGAAGTCGATCGAAAGCTATTACCAGGAGATCGGCCGCGCCGGCCGCGACGGCGCGCCCGCCGAAACCCTGACTCTGTTCGGTGCCGACGACATCCGCTTTCGCCGGAGCCAGATTGACGAAGGCACCGCGCCGCTGGACCGCAAGCAGGCCGACCATGGCCGCCTCAACGCCCTTCTGGGCCTGGCCGAGGCGATCACCTGCCGCCGCCAGGTTCTGCTGGGCTACTTCGGCGAAGACAGCGGCCCCTGCGGCAACTGCGATTTCTGCGACCGCCCCGCCGAAACCTTCGACGCAACCGAGCCGGTGCGCAAGGCGCTGTCGGCGATCCTGCGCACCGGCGAAAGCTTTGGCGCCGGCCACCTGATCGACATCCTGACCGGCCAGGCCACCGAAAAGGTGCGCGACCGCCGCCATGACCAGTTGCCCACCTTCGGCGTCGGGCGCGACCTGTCCAAGACCGCCTGGGCCGGCATCTTCCGCCAGATGATGGGCCGCGACCTGGTCCGCCCCGATCCCGAACGCTTTGGCGCGCTGCGGATGACCGAAGCCGCCCGCCCCGTGCTGCGCGACGAGGCCCGCGTGACCTTCCGCAAGGAGGCCCCGCCCGCCGCCCGCACCCCGATCCGCACCCTGGTGGGCGAGGAGGACGCGCCGCTTCTGTCGGCGCTGAAGGCCAAGCGCCGCGCCCTGGCCGAGGCGGCGTCGGTCCCCGCCTATGTCATCTTCCCAGACCGCACCCTGGTCGAGATGGCCGAAAAGCGCCCCGCCACGCTGGACCAGATGGCCGGCATCACCGGCGTCGGCGCGAAAAAGCTGGAAAGCTATGGCCGGGCCTTCCTCGAGGTGATCACCGGCGCGGCCGACGCGCTGCATCCGGCGCGGATGGCGCTGGCGGGACGGCCCGAAGGCGCCCTGTTCGACCGGCTGGCCGAGGCGCAGGTGCAGCTTCAGCGCGGGCAGGACGGCACCGGCAAACCGCTGTCCTGTACCCATTCGACGCTGCGCCACATTGCCGAACGCCGCCCGCGCACCATGTCGGAACTTGAGCAGGTGCAGGGCATGGGCCCGCAGAAGGCCGAACGCTTTGGCGCGGCCTTCCTGTCGATCCTGCGGGAAGGATAGCGAAATGCTCTGCGTCGTCTCTCCGGCCAAGCGGCTGGACGAAAAGCCCCGGGCACTGCCGGATGGGGTGGACCTGACCGACCCGGACTTCCTGGCCGAGACCTGGCGGCTGGTGCAGGCCGCCCGCGAACGGTCGGTGCAGGACCTGCGCGACCTGATGCACCTGTCCGAACCGCTGGCCCGGCTGAACCACGCCCGCTTTGCCGCCTTTCGCCGCAGTCCGGCGCCGGGGCAGGCGATGGCCGCCGTGCAGTGCTTTGCCGGCGACACCTACGCCGGGTTGCAGGCCGAAACGATGGACCCCGATGCCCGCCGCTGGGCCGCTGGCCACCTGCGCATCCTGTCCGGCCTTTACGGCCTGTTGCGGCCCTGGGATGCGATCCAGCCGCACCGGCTGGAAATGGGCACCCGGCTGGAAAACCCGCGTGGGGCCGACCTTTACGCCTTCTGGGGCGACCGGGTTGCCAAGGCGCTGGTCAAGCAGGCCGCCGCGGTGGGGACGGATGTGCTGGTGAACTGCGCCTCGGTCGAATATTTCACCGTGGCGCAGCGCCCGGCGCTGAAGCTGCGGGTGGTGACCCCGGTCTTCCTGGAAGAGCGCGGCGGCGAGGCAAAGGTCGTGTCGTTCTGGGCCAAGAAGGCGCGCGGCGCGATGGCGCGCTATTGCTGCGACCACCACCTGACCGACCCCGCCGACCTGCGCGGCTTTGCCACCGGCGGCTATGCCTGGCGCGCCGACCTGTCGGACCTTGACCGCCCGGTGTTCACCCGCAGCGAACCGGCCGAAGACGCCGCCTGACCGGCCGCGCGCCCGGGGGCCGCTCTTCCGTCCCTTCGGTCCGTCATCGCAGAACGCGCCTGGCGACGAGCGGTCGGAGACCGACGAGGAGCCGCCCTCAGGCCGCGTCCTCGGCCAGAGCGACGGGGCGGGCGTCGGGCGGGCAGAAATCGGCCAGCGCCTCGGCAATGGCGATCTTGCGCAAGGGCTTGGTCAGGTAGCGGTCCATGCCGGTGGCCAGGATGCCATCAGCGTCGCCGTCCATCGCATGCGCCGTCAGCGCCACGATCGGCACATGCGCCGAGCCCGCCTCGGCCGCGCGGATGGCGCGGGTGGCCTCTTTCCCGTCCATCTCGGGCATCGAGATGTCCATGAAGATCAGGTCGGGGCGGAAGGTCTGCCAGATCTCCACGGCCTCGCGCCCGTTGTTGGCAAAGCGCAGCTCGATGTCGATGCCCTTGACCATCTTCTGGAACACCAGCTGGTTGGTCTTGTTGTCCTCGGCGGCCAGCACCCGCATCTGGCGCTGCGCAATCGGGGCCGCAGGCGCCGCGGTCGCGGGCGGCGCCTCGTCGGCGACCGGGCCGGCAAGGTCTTCCAGCCGGCGGTACAATTCGGCGCGCAGCACCGGCTTTTGCAGGAAGGCGTCCACATCGCGCGCGTCGCCGCGGTCACGCGCGCCGGCCGGGTTCGACGACAACAGCACGATCGGCAGCCGGTGGCCGGCGGCGCGCACCCGCGCGGCCAGCATCAGCCCGTCCATTTCGGGCATGTCGTGGTCGGTCAGAAGCACGTCATAGGGCAGGCCCGCGCCGGTTTCCGCCTCCAGCGCCGCCAGCGCCTCGGCCCCGCTGCGGCACAGGGTCACCGCGATGCCGCAAGGCGCCAGCTGGCGTTCCAGGATGGTGCGGTTGATGAACTGGTCGTCCACCACCAGCGCGCGGCGGATGGCGACCGGCGGGCGCACCGGCTCGGCGCCCTCGGCCACCGGCAGGGTGATGCGGAAGCCGAACGACGACCCCTTGCCCACCTCGCTGTCGACCCAGACCGCGCCCTCCATCCGCTCGATCAGCCGCTGGGTGATCGCCAGGCCCAGCCCGGTGCCTTCGTACTTGCGGTTGCGCTCGTCCTCGACCTGGTTGAACTCTCCGAAGATATGGTCGAGGTGGCTGGCCGGAATGCCGATGCCGGTATCCTCGATGGTGACATGCAGCTGCTGGCGGCCGTCCTCGGCCTCGATCCCGACCACGCGGGTCAGCACATGGCCGGTCTCGGTGAACTTCACCGCATTGCCGATCAGGTTGGTCAGCACCTGCCGCAGCCGCCCCGGATCGCCGACGAAGCGCGTCGGCAGGAACATGTCGTAGTCGATCATCAGATCCAGCCCCTTTTCCCGCGCGCGGGGCTGCAGCAGCATCGTCACCTCGTGGATCGTGCGCTCCAGGTCGAAGGGCTCGGGGTGCAGCGTCATCCGCTCGGCCTCGAGCTTCGAGTAGTCGAGGATGTCGTTGATGATCACCAGCAGCGCCTCGCCCGAGGACCGGATCGTCTCGGCAAACAGCCGCTGTTCCTCGGACAGAGACGTGTCGCACAAGAGTTCGGCCATCCCGACAACCCCGTTCATCGGGGTGCGGATCTCGTGGCTCATGTTGGCCAGGAAGGCCGATTTTGCCCGGTTCGCCGCCTCGGCCGCCTTGCGGGCAGTCTCCAGCGCGGCCTGCTGGTCACGCAACTGGGTGATGTCGGTGCGCAGTCCGACACGGCCGCCGTCCGGGGTGATGTGGTCGGATTCCACGATCCAGCGCCCGGTCGCCAGCTGGCATTCGCTGGCCTCCTTGGCCTCGCGGAAACGTTTCAGCCGGTCGGCCAGCCATTCCTCCTCGCGCCCCTTGGCCTCGGGGACATGGCCGTTCTTCAGGCCGTAGCGCAACAGATCCTCGAACGAAGTGCCGGGGATCATCGCCTCGGCGCTGTCGGGGAACATGTCGCGGTAGCGTTGGTTGCAGGTCAAGAGACGTTCCTCCCGGTCGAAAAGGACAAAGCCGTCGGGCAAAGCCTCGATCGCGGCCCAGATGCGCATCTGTTCGGTGATGTCGAAGACAAGGCTGACCATGTCGCCGTCGCGGGCGCGGCGGTCGACCAGCCGGATCCAGCTGCCGTTCGCCAGCTTGACCGTCTCGGTTTCCACCGGGTCTTCGTCCAGCCGGGCGCACATGCGGGCGATCCAGGCCTCGGGCTCTTCGCCCTGGAAGTCGACGACGCCGATGTCGGCGGCCAGGCGCACCAGCTCGCGATAGGGGGTGCCCTGCGCGATCCCCTCGCCGGAAAAGAACGCCAGGTAGGCCGCGTTCGCGGTGACCAGCTGCAGGTTGCCGTCGAACACGGCGAATCCGTCGCGGATGGTGTTGATCGAATCCCACAGCCGCCGTTCGGCCATCACGGCGGCGGTGTGGGCGCGTTCCAGATCGTGCAGGAAGCGGCTGTTCTGGCCCTTCAGTTCCTCGGCCTCGGTCCGGGCGGAATGCACGACCTGGCGCTGCTCGACGATCTGGTCCGACAAAGACCGGGCATGCAGCGCCAGCTTTTCGTTGGCGGCGAACAGCTCGCGCGTCTTCTGCTCCAGCAGCCGTTCCGCTGCCAGCCGCCCGCGCCTTTCCTTCGCCAGTCTTTCCGTAAGGTCCATCCCGCCGCCGACGTTCTGCCTGCCCCGCCGGAACGGCGCGGCAGGGCCGCAACGTCCGGATTTCGCGACTACCCTGCCGCAGCAAAGTGAACCAAGACTTAACGCCGCAAGGATGCGAGACGGCTTGCCGGAAAACGGGCTGCGTGACAGACTTGGCGCCATCTGACAGGAGGGATTTCGGATGAAACGGTTTGTCGCTGCCGCCTTGGCGGCCGTGGTTCTGGCGTTTCCGGCGACGACCCTTGCGCAGGAGCTGATTCCCGAACGTCGCGCCATCGTCACCCAGGATTCCGACCTGCCGGGGGGCGATATCGCCTCGATCTTCGACACCACGCAGGATGCCTGCGAACGCGCCTGTGTGACCAATTCCCGGTGCGAGGCCTATACCTTCAACAGCCGCAACGGCAGCTGCTTCCTCAAGGCCGATCCCGGCGACCCGGCCTTTTTCGCCGGCGCGCAATCGGCCGAGATCGTGGCCGGCGACGCCGCCCTGCTCGCCGGCGCCAAGGCGCTGCGGGCGCAGCTGACCTTTGTCCCCGACTGGGACGTGCAATCCGCATTCGACATGGCGCAGGACCTGGGCCGCACCCATAGCACCGGCGCCTGGACGGCCGAGGAACACCTGGCCGCCGCCGCCGAGAACGAGGCCAAGGGCAACTGGGTGATGGCCACCGCCTTCACCGGCGCGGCGCTGAACCGCGACGACAGCGCCGACCTGTGGCTGGAATACGCCCGCCGCGCGCTTGGCAACGCCAAGGCCACCGCGACCGACCGCAACTGGTACGAGAACCGCGCCTTTCTGGCGACAGTCAATGCCTGGCTCCGGTCCGGCCAGCCGGCGCAGCGCCACAACATCCTGGTCCTGATGGGCGAGGCGCTGGAGCGTCTGGGCCGCGGCCGCGACACCGTGCAGGCCCTTCGCCTGGCGCAGGCGCTGCAACCGCGCGAGGATACCGCCGCGCTTCTGGATGACGCGATCGGCAAGTACGGCTTCCGCGTGGCGGAAAACACCGTCGAGGCCGACCTGGCCCGCCCGCGCATCTGCGCCGCCTTCACCGAAGACCTGGTGCCCTCGGGCGTCGATTATTCCACCTTCGTCCAGCTTCCCAGCCCCGGCCTGACGGTCGAGGCCTCGGGCTCGCGCAGCCTTTGCGTGGTGGGCGTCGAACACGGCCAGCGCTACACCATCACCTTCCGCGAAGGCCTGCCCGCCCGCGACGGCCAGACCCTGGCCAAGGATGTCGACCTGTCGATGTACATCCGCGACCGCAGCCCCGGTGTCAGCTTTCCGGGCCGCGGCTATGTGCTGCCCAAGGTCGCCGACGCGGCCCTGCCGGTGGTCACCGTCAACACCGACAAGCTGGACCTGACGCTGTTCCGCGTCACCGACCGCAACCTGCTGCGCTCGATCCAGAACAGCTATTTCGGCTGGCCGATGGCCGATTATTCCGAGGTCTACTTCACCGACGAGGTCGGCGAGGAAATCTGGACCGGCTCCGCCACCGTGGGGCAAGAGGTCAACAAGGACGTCACCACCCGCCTGCCGCTGGCCGAGGCGCTGGCGGACCGGCCCGCCGGCATCTACGCGCTGAAGGCCGCCGTTCCGGGGGTGGACCCCTATGTCGTGCCCGCGGGCTGGCAGTGGTTCGTGGTCTCGGACCTGGGCATCACCTCGATGAGCGGGGTCGACGGGTTGGGCATCTTCGTCCGCAGCCTGGCCACCGCCGAGGCCAAGCCGGGCGTCACGGTCGAGCTCTTGAACCGCGCCAATACGGTGCTGGGCACCGCCACCACCGACGACCAGGGCTTTGCCCGTTTCGACGCCGGGCTGACGCGCGGCACCGGCGGATCGACCCCGGCGATGATCGTCGTCAAGGACGGCCAGGACGACATCGGCTTCCTGTCGATGATCGACCCGGAGTTCGACCTGTCCGACCGCGGGGTCGAGGGCCGTGAACCCGCGCCCCCCGTCGACGTGTTCCTGACCACCGACCGCGGCGCCTATCGCGCGGGCGAAACCGTCTACGCCACCGCGCTGGCGCGCGATGCCGTCGCCACCGCGGTCGAGGGCCTGCCCCTGACCGCCATCCTGCGCCGCCCCGACGGGGTGGAATATTCCCGCCAGCTGGTCCAGGACAGCGGCGCCGGCGGCCATGTGTTTGAACTGCCCATCGCCGGCAGCGCGCAACGCGGGGTCTGGTCGCTGGCGGTCATGGCCGACCTGCAGGGCGAACCCCTGGCCACGAAGACCTTCCTGGTCGAGGATTTCCTGCCCGAACGCATCGACTTTGCCCTGTCCATGGGGGAAACGCCGCTGACCTTGGCCGGCCCGCCCGCCGATGTGACCGTCGACGCCCGCTATCTCTTTGGCGCCCCCGGCGCGGGCCTTGCCATCGAGGGCGAAGTGCTCTTGCGCGCCGCCGACGACCTGAAGGCCTTCCCCGGCTATGTCTTCGGCCGCTACGACAGCCCCTTCTCGGCGGTGATGGAGCCGATCTACGCCGACCCCACCGATGATGCCGGCCAGGCCAGCGTCTCGGTCGCCCTGCCGCAGGTCGAAGACCCCGGCCGCCCGCTTGAAGCGACGATCACCCTGCGCGTCGCCGAAGGCTCGGGCCGTCCGGTCGAACGCCGGCTTGACGCCGAAGTCACCCCCGCTGCCGCGATGATCGGCATCAAGCCGATGTTCGACGGCGTCGCGGGCGAAGGCACCGAGGCCGCCTTTGAACTGATCGGCGTCGGCACCGACCTGCAACCGGCGCCCATGCAGGTGCGCTGGCGCCTGAACCGGATCGAGACCGACTACCAGTGGTACCAAAGCTACGGCAACTGGAGCTGGGAGGCCGTGACCTACCGCACCCCCATCGCCGAAGGCGATGCCACCCTCGGCAGCGCGCCCGCGCGCATCGGCGCCCCGGTGGAATGGGGCGAATACGAACTGGTCGTCGAACGCACCGACGGCCAACTGGCCGTCAGCTCGACCAGCTTCTGGGCCGGCTGGTATGCCCCCGCCGATGCCGGCGCCACGCCCGATACGCTGGAACTGTCGCTGGACAAGCCCGCCTACAAGCCCGGTGACACCGCGACCCTGCGCGTCGTGCCGCGCGCCGCCGGCACCGCGCTGGTCACCGTGCTGTCGAACCGGCTGGTGTCGATGCAGGCCGTTGCCGTGACCGAAGGCGAAAACCTGATCCAGTTGCCCGTCACCGCCGACTGGGGCGCGGGCGTCTACGTCACCGTCTCGGCGCTGCGGCCGATGGACGTGGCCGCAGGCCGCAACCCGGCCCGCGCGCTCGGCCTCTCCTACGCCGCCGTGGACCCCGGCGCCAAGGCGCTGAAGGCCAGCATCGAAACCGCCGACGAGGCCGCCCCCCGCGGCCCGATGGAGGTGGCGGTCAAGGTCGATGGCGCGGCGCAGGGCGAAACCGCCTTTGTCACCATCGCCGCCGTTGACGTGGGCATCCTGAACCTGACCGGATTCAAGGCCCCCGACCCGCAAGGCCACTACTTCGGCCAGCGCCGCCTGGGCGTCGGCATCCGCGATGTCTATGGCCGTCTGATCGACGGGCTGAACGGCGCGCAGGGCTCTGTCCGCTCGGGCGGCGATGCGGGCGCCCAGGCCCGCCTGCAATCGCCCCCGCCCACCGAGGAACTGGTGGCCTATTTCTCGGGCCCCGTGCAGGTGGGCGCCGATGGCTACGCCCGCGCCACCTTTGACCTGCCGTCGTTCAACGGCACCGTCAAGGTGATGGCCGTGGCCTGGACGAAATCGGGTGTCGGCCAGGCCGAAAAGGATGTGCTGGTGCGCGATCCGGTCGTGGTCACCGCCAGCCTGCCGCGCTTCATGGCGCCCGGCGACCAAAGCCGCCTGCTGCTGGAGATCGTCCACGCCACCGGGCCTTCGGGCCGGATGGGGCTTGACGTCACCGCAAACGGCGTGACGCTGGGCGACGTGCCCTCGGGCTTCGACCTGGCCGACAAGGCCAAGGCCGTGTTCGAGGTGCCGGTGACCGCCGGTTCGGTCGGCATCCACAGCATCGACGTCGCCCTGACCACGCCCGACGGCAAGGTCCTGCGCAAGACGCTGACCCTGCCGGTGCAGGTGAACGACCCCGAAATCGCCAAGGTCAGCCGGCTGGACCTGAAAAAGGGCCAGACCTTTACCTTCGACCAGGCCGTGTTCACCGGACTGGTGCCCGGTTCGGGCAAGTCGGTGATGGCCATCGGCCCCCTGGCACGGCTGAACGCGCCGGGCCTTCTGGCCACGCTGGACCGTTATCCCTACGGCTGCACCGAGCAGATGACCAGCCGCGCGCTGCCGCTGCTGTATTTCGACGAAGTGGCCCGCGTGATGGACCTGAAGGGCGCCGAGAACCTGGAACAGCGGATCGACGAAGCCATTGTCGAGATCCTGGCCAACCAGGGCAGCGAAGGCGGCTTTGGCCTGTGGCAGCCCGGCTCGGGCGATCTGTGGCTGGATGCCTTCGTCACCGATTTCCTGTCGCGCGCCAAGGCGCAGGGCTATGCGGTGCCGGAGCTGGCGATGAAGAATGCGCTGGCGAACCTGCGCAACCAGGTCAACTACTCGCCCGACTTCGACGCCGAGACGAACGGCGGCGGCATCGCGCTGTCCTATGCGCTGATGGTGCTGGCCCGAGAAGGCGCGGCGGCGATCGGCGACCTGCGCTATTACGCCGACGTCAAGGGCGACGACTTCGCCACCGCGCTGGCCCAGGCGCAACTGGGTGCGGCGCTGGCGTCTTACGGCGACCAGACGCGGGCCGACGCGATGTTCCGCAAGGCCGCGGCGCGGATGGATGCCCTGATGCAGCCGGATGCCGAGCAGGTCTGGCGGGCCGACTACGGCACCAACTACCGCGACGCCGCCGCCCTGCTGACGCTGGCGGTCGAGTCCGGCTCCAACGCCGTCGACCGCGAGGCGCTGACCGACCGTATCGCGCGGGCGGGCACGCACCTCTCGACGCAAGAGGCGACCTGGGCGCTGATGGCGGCCAATGCGCTGATCGACCGGCCCGACACCTCGGGCATCAAGATCGACGGCGCGCCGGCCGATGGCCCGCTGGTGCGCGTGCTGGCCGACGGGCAGGGCCCGGTCACCGTCACCAACGACGGCGCCGATACCACCATCACGCTGTCCACCTACGGCGTGCCCACCGATCCCGAACCCGCCGGCGGCAACGGCTATGCCATCGCCCGCAGCTACTACACCATGGACGGCCAGCCGGTCACGCTGGACAGCGTCACCGTTGGCGACCGCCTGGTCGCGGTGGTCGAGGTCAAACCCTTCGGCTACTCCGACGGCCGCCTGATCGTGACCGACCCGCTGCCCGCGGGGTTCGAGATCGACAACCCCAACCTGATGACCGCCGGCGCGGTCGCCAATATCGACTGGCTGGATGCCCTGGTCGACGTGACGCACAGCGAATTCCGCCAGGACCGCTTTGTCACCGCCGTCGACTGGTCCTCCTCCAACAGCTTCCGGCTGGCCTATGTCGTCCGCGCCATCAGCCCCGGCACCTTCCACCACCCGGCGGCCTCGGTCGAGGACATGTACCGCCCCGATTTGCGCGCCCGCAGCGACGTGGGAACCGTGACCATCGCCGCCCAGTGACATGCGCGCGCGCTGGCTGATATCTGCGGCGGC
>JAGPCN010000103.1 GCA_018058035.1 Fuscovulum sp. | reverse complement strand
AGCGCCGCCAGCAGCCGCCGCGCCAGGTCCAGGCCAAGGGGCTTGAGGTCCTCCATGAAGGGCTGGATGTCCTCGACATAGCGGCCGGCATAGGGGTTCCCGATCACCGCCATCGCCGCCCCGCGCAACAGCGGCACCGCGGCCGGAGGCCCGCCCTCGTGACGAATCTCCTCGATCGCCGTCGCAATCTTGCGGATGCGGACTTCAGGCATGATCTCGCTCCTTCGGGGTGGCAATCAGGCACCTGTTGCCCTGGCCCACTGTCGTGACTTGCCCGCGCAGGAAAAGCGCGGCGGAATGGATCTGGCCGGCACGTCGCATCGCCTCGGCCGTGCGCGCCCCGCGATCCAATGCGCGGTGGACGTCGGTTGGCGACAGGGGGCCGGCCTGGCGCGCCACCAGCCGTTCCCCAAGATCCGAATCCGCCTGCACATCACAGGCCCGGAGGCGCCGGATGGAGGGGTGGCCGGGCAGGTCGACGTCATTCGCGATCAGCGTTGCGGCGGCATCGGCGCAGGCCGCCGTTTCGGCAAGCACGGTGACCCCGTCGGCAATGCCGAAGGACAGGCTGCGCCCGCGCTGGCCGCTTGTCGCGATGCCGCGCACCGGATCAGCATGGCCAAGGGCGATGCGGCCGAAATCCTGCCCCTCGGGCCCCGCGATCGCGATGGCAAAGCAGGCGCCCGGGGCCAGGTGCAGCGCGATGTCCCCGCCATTGTTCACATAGGCCCGGTCAAGCGGCGCGCCCGTGCAGGCGGCGGCCAGGATTTCTTCGGCAACCGCCCCGGCAACGGCGGCCATCGGCGTGATGAAAACGCGGTCGGCATGGGGCAGGGTGGCCGCCGCCATGCGCCGCGCGACAGTTCCCCTTGGCGTGACCCGGGTCGGACGCCGCAGCAGCGGCAGTTCCCCGACAAGTTCGCCCAGCACCGTTTCGAAGCGTGCGCAGGCCGCGCGGAAGGCCGCCTCGCGCGCGCCCGGCGCACCGTCCGCCCCGATGACAAGGTCGATCGGCCCGTGCTGCAGATGCAGTCGCTCCGCGTCGGGCAGAAGCCTTGCCACAGGTCCGGTCATCGGCTGCGCCCCGATCCCGGCTTGCGGCGGAGTGCCGTTCCACGCACCCACGCGATGGGGCGGCTGCGCGCGACGTCGCCGCGGGCCGTCCCGGGCATGTCGGGAACGTCGACCCTGACAGGGATGCGCCCGCCGCGGTTACCCTGGGCCTGCGCTTCGCTGACCGAACGGGTCGGACCCACGGGGTTTGCGGTCATGCCCGCCCGACGGTTGCACAGCCGCAAGCGAGCATCGCAGGACACGTCGATGTTCATCAGCGGCTCCGTCAGGGGTGCTCATATTTGTTTGTGGGCAAATGAAAACCCTGTCAAGGGTCTTTGCCGGAAGGCCTGGCAAACCTTTGCCAAGGACACACTCGCATCGCCTGTTCGTTCTCGGCCCGGGTCGTCCGGCCCCAACCGCATCCGGCGCGGTGCCCTAGCGCGACAGGGCCGACTGGATCGCCCGCGAAGGCGCCACCTCGGCAAAGAGCAGCGCCAGGTTCATCAGCGTGGTTTCCTGTTCCAGCGCGGTCAGCGTGGCATTGGCGTCAGAGGCGAAAATGACGTCATAGCCGTACTGCATCGCATCCCGCGCGGTGGATTCGCAGCAGCAGTTCGTCATCGTGCCGGAGATGATCAGCGTGCGGATGCCGCGCGCTTGCAGGATCTCGTGCAGGTCGCAGGTGCCGGTGATGAAGGCGCTGTAGCGGGTCTTGTCCACCACCAGGTCCCCGGGGGCGATGTCCAGTCCGTCCCAGAGTTGCAGGTCAGGCGCGCCGGGGGCAAAGGCCTCTTGCTGGCGGGCGGCCCGTTCCGGGTTGAGGAACCGCCGGTAGAAGGCATCCCACAGGCGGGCCTCGTCCGGTTTCCAGGCAAAGCGGGTAAAGGCCACCATCCCGCCCGCGGCGCGAAGGGCGGCGGATATGGCATTGATCTGCGGCACCACGGCGCGGGCCTCGGGAACCTCAAGCAGCGCGCCAGGCCGCAGGAAACCGTTCTGCATGTCGACCACCAGATGGGCGGTGGTCGCCGGATCAAGCTGGTCCAGCAGGTGCAGCGGGCCGCGGGTGGCCAGATTGCGTGGCTGGAACTCGGGTGCCAGTTCGTGTCGCTGCATGGGCGTCTCCTTGTTGGGGCGGTGGCCGGCGCGAAGGGGCGGCCTCAGTCATGGAAGACGTAGCTGCCGTTGCCAGCCGAGGAGGCATCCTCGGTCCGCTCGCGTTCCAGCATTTCCGCGATGCGTTTGCGATAGACCATCGGCCCGCGGTCGATGGCGATGCGGATCGGCCGTCGCTTCCGCGGGCGCTGTTCCTCGACGTGGACGGCTTCGAGAATGGTCTTGTCCTCGCTGAAGGCCACTTCGAACATCCGGTCCATCCTGTGAGAGGCCTCCTCGGTGTCGATTGCGGTGTTGCGCAGGTGCATCCAGCGGTCGATCGTGTAGTTTTCGTTCACCGGCGTCATGAAATGCAGGGCAAAGACGCGCACGCCGCGGTCCCGCTCGTCTTCGCCAAGGTTCATCGACGTATCGGCCGATCCGAAGTCGATATAGGCGGTACAGGGCAGCGACAGGTTGTAGTAGTGCCAGCGATCGACGTTCCCGGTAAAGCCGCCGAAGGCCTTGAAGAACCCGATCGGCTCGGCATTTCGGATCCAGCGCCAGGCCACGATGGTCTCGCCCTCGGTCGAGACGTGGACGGGCACGTTTTCCGAGGCCGAATTGCCCAGGGTGGTCGGGTGGACAAAGCTGACATGTGCCGGATCGACCAGATTTTCGGCCACGTTCAGGTAGTTGGATTCGATGTGCAGCGCGCCGCCGTGGTGCATGTGCCAACCGGGGTCGTCGAACTGCGGCAGCGAGAAGATGTCGTCGCGGTTCGCGCGGTCCTTCTGGCCCATCCAGATCCAGATGATTCCGTTGCGCTCTTCGACCGGATAGGCATCGACATAGGCCGAAGGCGGGATCCTGTCCTGCCCGGGCACCCGAACGCATTTGCCGTCGCCATCGAACGTCAGCCCGTGATAGCCGCACTGCACCGTGTCGCCGATGCGCTTGCCCTTGCTAAGCGGCAACAGGCGGTGGGGGCAAAGGTCCTCAAGCGCGGCAACACGACCGTCCGTGCGGCGGAACAGCAGGACAGCATCACCAAGGATAACGAAACGGCGCAACTGGTCGTCCACCTCTGTCGACCAGGCCGCAACGTACCATGCGTTCCGGACCAATGTTGTCATGACGGCGTTCCTCCTTGGCGCAGAGCGCGGAATTACTTAGTAGGCGAAGTAGTTCGCCAAAGTTGATTCGCGTCAATGCAATTTTTCCCGTGTCGCCCGGGCCATCGCGTCCAGCTCCGCGGCAGTGCCCCGCCCCTTCCTTGCGTGGCGCGGTGTGTGGTTTTCTCGGCCGTCCGGTCCCTGTAAACTGAACGCCGAGAACGGTCTGGCGGGCAAGGCATGGCAGTAACCCTGAAAGACGTGGCCGAACGCGCCGGTGTGTCGCGGTCTGCGGTGTCGCGCACCTTTACCGCCGGCGCATCGGTGTCGGCGAAGACCCGCGCCAAGGTCGAAGCGGCGGCGAAGCGGCTGGGTTATACCCCGAATGCACTGGCCTCCAGCCTGACGACCGGGCGCACCAAGCTGATCGGCCTGATTGCCAACAACTTTCACAACCCCCTGATTCTCGAGGTTTTCAACCTTTTCACCAAGGGGCTGCAAAACCGGGGCCTTCGCCCGCTGGTGGTGAATCTTGGCGGCGCGACCGACACCTCTGCCTCGCTGCTGATGCTGCGGCAATATTCGGTGGATGGGGTGATCCTGGCCTCTTCGACCCTGGCATCCAGCTTTGCGCAGGAAATCAAGGCCGCCGGTCTGCCGGTCGTGCATGCCTTCGGGCGCAAGTCGCTGGCGCCCGAAGTGAATCTGGTCGGGATCGACAACGTCGCCTGTGGTCGGATGGCGGCCGAGGCCTTGATCCGTCGCGGCTACCGGCGGGTGGGCTTCCTGGGTGGTCCGGAAACTGCGACCTCGACCCAGGACCGCGCGGCGGGATTTGTGCAGGCGCTGGCGGCCCATCCTGAAATCGGCGTCACCCTGTCTTATGCCGACGACTACACCTTTGACGCCGGGCGGGCCGAGATGCAGCGTCTCTTGGCCACCGGCCCGGCCGAGGCCTATTTCTGCGGCGACGATCTTCTGGCGGTGGGCGCGCTGAGCGCCATCGAAGGCTCTGGCCTGAAGGTTCCGGCTGACATCGGCCTGATCGGCCTGAACGACATGGAGATGTCGCGTTGGGAGAACATCGGTCTGACGACGATCCGCCAGCCGATTGACGAGATCATCGACGCCGCCATCGAACTGGTGATGGCGACGATCGCAGATCCCGCCCGCCCGCCCGAGGCCCGCATCTTTCCCTGCCGGGTCATCGAGCGGCGGACGCTGCGGCCCCTGTCCTAGCGGAACATCGGCGGACGGGCGTCGATCCACTGGCCCCCCGCCCTGGCCGAGGCCACCGCCGCATGCACCGCCGCCATCGACCGCAGCCCGGCCGGCGCCCGGGGCAGCCCGTCGCGCGCCTCGCCGCGAATGGCATCGGCCAGATCGCAGTAGATATTGGCCACCGCCAGCGGAAAGCCCTCGGGATGGGCAATCGCCACCCGGCTGAGGCGCCGCGCCTCGTCATAAAGCCCGGCTTCGCCCTTTTCCATGATCTGGGTGCGCCCGCCCAAAGGCGTGTAGATCAGCTGGTTGGGCTGCTCCGACGCCCAGCGGAACCCGCCGGTTTCGCCAAAGACCTGAATGTCAAAGCCATGCTGCCGCCCGATGGCAACCGACGAGGTCCAAAGCCGGCCCACCGTGCCTTTCGACATGCGGAAATTCACCATCGCGTCATCCTCCAGCTGCCGGCTGGCGATGGTCGAGGCGAAATCGGCCGAAAGCGTCTCCACCTCGTCGTCGCAGATGAAGCTGGCCATGTGCAGCGCGTGAATGCCGCAATCGGCAAATTGTCCCGACACCCCCGCCATGGCCGGGTCATAGCGCCAGCGCACGCGCGGATTGTCGGCATCGGCGGCATCGCCATGATGGCCATGGCTGAAATTCGTCACCACCAGCCGCACCTTGCCGATGTCGCCATGGCGCACCATGGCCCGGGCCTGCCGGATCATCGGATAGGCGGAATAGCAGTAGTTCACCGCGCAGATCCTGCCGGTCCTTTCGGTGATGCGGACGATCTCCTCGCCCTCTTCCACCGAAACCGTCATCGGCTTTTCGCACAGGACGTTGAACCCGGCCTCAAGAAAGGCCTTGGTGATTTCGAAATGCGTCGCGTTCGGCGTGGCGACGGTCACCAGGTCGGGGCGGTCGGGGCGGTCGCGCTCACCCTTCAGCATCTCTGTCCAGTCGCCATAGGCGCGGTCGGCGGCGACACCCAGCTGCATCGCATAGGCCCGCCCTTCCTTGGGGCGGTGGTCAAGCGCCCCGGCGACCAGCCGGAAATGCCCGTCGGCCAGCGCCCCCAGACGGTGTGCCGGGCCGATCTGGCTGCCCAGACCCCCACCGATCATGCCCCAATTCAGCTGTGCCATGGCGCGCTCCCTAAAAGCCGATGGAGGAAAGGTAAGCGCGGTTCTTGCGCGCATCGTCGATCGGGCTGACATCCAGCGTCGGGTCGCAGTCCTGTTCGACCGTGCACCAGCCTTCGAAGCGGGCCTCCAGCAGGATCTGGCGCACCGCCGGGAAATCCACATCGCCGGTGCCCAGATTGCAAAAGATCCCCTGACCGCAGGCGTCATAGAACCCGGTGCTTTTCGCCACGGCATCAGCCTTGACGACAGGATCTATGTCCTTGAAATGCATGTAGGAAATCCGGCCCATATGGCGCCGCATGAAGGCCACCGGGTCGTAGCCCGCATAGGAATGGTGGCCGGTGTCGAAGCAGATTTTCAGGATGCTGTCGTCGACCTCGTCCAACAGCCGCTCAAGCTCGGGTTCAAAGTCGATGAAGCCGGCGGCATGGGCATGGATGCCCACGGTCAGGCCAAACTCCTCGGTCCCCATGCGGGCGACTTGCGCGATGCGGTCGCGAAACGCCACCCATTCGGCGCGATCCATCTGCTCGGCATCGGCGGCACGGCCCGCGGTCGGCGCGCGGCGCGGCGAGATGCTGTCAATCAGCACCAGATGGCGCGCACCGTGGGCCACCAGCGCCTTGCAGGTACGCCGGGCGGCATCCTGCACCTCATCCCACTGGGCGGGGTCGTGGAAGGGGCGGAAGACCACGCCGCCGATCAGCTCCAGCCCATGGGTGGCAAGGGCCGGACCCAGCACCGCCGGGTCCTCGGGCATGAAGCCGATGGGGCCAAGCTCGATCCCTTTGTAGCCGGCGGCGGCGCAGTCCGACAGCACCTGCTGCCAGGGCGGATTGCGCGGATCGCCTGCGAATTCCACGCCCCAGGAACAGGGCGCATTGCCGATACGGATGGTCATGGGGTCCTCATGTCTGGGAAACCGCGTGCCAAAGCCCGTCCTCCGAGGCCTTGTGCGCGGTTTCGATGATCTGGCTGACGGCAAGCCCGTCGCGGAAGGTGGGCCAGATCGGCTGGCCCGTGTGGATCGCGGTCAGAAAATCCCGCGCCTCGATGATGATCTGGTCCTGATAGCCGGTGCCATGGCCCGGGCCCTGGCAGAAGGGCAGATAATCCGGATGCGCTGGCCCGGTCAGGATGCGGGTAAAGCCGCGCGTGGCCTCGGGGCCTTCGGCGCGGTACAGCCAGACCGAGTTCTGATCTTCCTGATCAAACCGGATGCTGCCTTTTGTGCCATGAATTTCATAGGCATAGCCCATCTTGCGCCCCGTGGCGACGCGGCTGACGTAAAGATGCCCCATCGCCCCCGAGGCAAAGCGCAGCATCAGTTGGCCGTGATCGTCATTCGTCACGGCCACCGGCCCCTGCGGGCCGGGACGGGTGAGATGGACGGTCTCGATCCGCGCCGAAAGCGCATCAACCGGGCCCATCAGCGCCAGCATGCAATTGACCGGATGCGGCGCAAGGTCCCCCATGCAGCCATTGGCGCGGCCTTCGGTGCGCCAGTTGGCCGGGGCGGCAGGATCGGCCAGAAAATCCTCGGTATGTTCGCCGCGAAACCAGGTCACGGAGCCGATGGCGCCCTCGGCCAGAAGCTGGCGCGCGAACTGGGTCGCGGGGGTGCGCACATAGTTGAAGCCGATCATGTTCGCCAGGCCCGAAGCCTCTGCCGCCGCCGTCATCGCCCGCGCATCCTCGATCGAGGCGCCCAAGGGCTTTTCGCAGAACACCGGCTTGCCGGCGGCAAAGGCCGCCTCGGCAATCGCGCGGTGGGTCTCTTGCGGCGAGGCGATGACCACCGCCTGCACCTTGGGGTCGGCCACCAGATCGCGCCAGTCCGCCGTCGCGCGGTCAAAGCCGTAGGTCTTGGCATAGCGCGCCGCCGAACCCGCGCTTGTCGCCGCGATCACCTCCAGCCGGGGGCGAAGGGCCGTGTCGAACACCGCCGCCACCGCCGACAGCGCCACCGCATGGGCCTTGCCCATATAGCCGCCGCCGACCAGCCCGATCCCGATTTCCGCCATGGCCCGCCCTCCGCACCGGAGCGTATTGCAACCGGTTGCAAAAGATGTATCCTTGCCCGACACGACGCGCAAGCCCCGTTGAGAAGGCACTCAGGATGCAAGAGACCCTCCGTCTGACCGTAGCCCAGGCGATCGTGCGCTGGTTGATGGCCCAGTTCATCGAGATAGACGGCGCAGAGACCCGCATCTGCGGCGGCGGCCTTGGCATCTTTGGCCATGGCAACGTGCCCTGCCTGGGCGAGGCGCTGTACCCCGTTCGCACCGAGTTGCCGCTTTACCGCGGCCAGAATGAACAAAGCATGGGCTTTGCCGCGGCAGCCTATGCCAAGTACCACCTGCGCCGCCGCTTCATGTTCTGCACCGCCAGCGCCGGGCCGGGCACGGCCAACCTGCTGACCGCCGCGGCGCTGGCCCATGCCAACCGCCTGCCGATGCTGATGCTGTGCGGCGATACCTTCCTGACCCGCCTGCCCGACCCGGTGCTGCAACAGCTGGAACATTTCGGCAATCCGACGCTGGGGGTGAATGACGCCTTCAAGGCCGTCAGCCGCTACTGGGATCGCATCACCCATCCCGCGCAGATTCTGCAAAGCCTGCCCGCCGCATTGGCCACGATGCTGGACCCGGCAGATTGCGGGCCGGCCTTTCTTGGCCTGCCGCAGGATGTGCAGGGCTGGGCCCATGACTATCCCGCCAGCTTCTTTGCCCGCCGGCTGCACCGGATCCGTCGGCAGGCGCCCGACACGGCCGAGATCGCCGAGGCGGCGCGCCTTCTCATGGCCGCAGAGCGCCCGGTGATCGTGGCCGGAGGCGGCGTGCAATACTCCGGCGCGGTGGCCGAGCTTGCCGGTTTTGCCCGTGCCCATGGCATCCCGGTGGTGGAAACCATCGCCGGGCGGGCCAATCTTCTGGCCGACGATCCGCTGAACATCGGCCCGCTTGGCGTCACCGGCTCGGACAGCGCCAATGCGGTGGCCGGGGCTGCGGATGTGGTGCTGGCCGTGGGCACCCGGCTGCAGGACTTTACCACCGGATCATGGACCGTCTTTGCCCCCGAAGCCCGGCTCATCGGGCTGAATGCCGGCCGGCAGGATGCCGCCAAGCACCAGTCGCTGGCCGTGGTGGGGGATGCCGCGCTTGGCCTTCGGGCCTTGGGGACGGCCCTTGGCCCCCACCGCGCGCCCGCGGACTGGCTGGCCCGGGCGCAAGACCATCGCCGTGCCTGGGATGCCTATGTCGCCGCCAACACCGCGCCGGGCAACCGGCCCAACTCTTACGCCCAGGCCATCGGCGTGGTGAACGCGCTGGCGCACCCGCGCGACCGGATCGTGACGGCCGCAGGCGGGCTTCCGGCCGAGGTCACCGCCAACTGGCGCACCCTTGGCATCGGCACCGTGGATGTCGAGTTCGGCTTTTCCTGCATGGGCTATGAAATCGCCGGCGGCTGGGGCGCGCGGATCGCTCAGGCCGAAGTCGAACCCGACCGTGACACCATCGTCTTCGTGGGCGACGGCAGCTATCTGCTGATGAACTCCGACATCTACTCGTCGGTCCTGACCGGCAAGAAGCTGATCGTTCTGGTGCTGGACAACGGCGGCTTTGCCGTCATCAACAAGCTGCAGAACAACACCGGGCAGGACAGTTTCAACAACCTGATCGCCGATTGCCCCACCGTGGACGCCCCCTTCGCCGTGGACTTCGAGGCGCACGCCCGCGCCATGGGGGCCCATGCCGAAACCGTGGCCAATCCGGCGGAACTGGCCGCCGCCTTCCAGCGCGCCAAGGCGGCACGGAAGACCAGTGTCATCGTGATGCAGGTTGACCCTTACGAAGGCTGGACGACCCAGGGCCACGCCTGGTGGGAAATCGGCACCGCCGAAGTGTCCGAAACCGCCAGCGTGCGCGCCAAGCATGCCGAGGTCGAGGCCGGCCGCGCGGCCCAGAGGGCGGGCATCTGATGGCCGACCTTGCCCGCCTTGGCACCGCGCCGGTTCTGGTCATCGGACGCGCCGGCATGGATCTTTACGCCGACCCCCCCGGCACGCCGATCGAGACCGCCACCCGCTTTACCGCGGTGCTTGGCGGCTCTTCGGCCAATATCGCGGTGGCGATCAAACGGGCCGGCGGGCAGGCAGCACTTCTGACCCGTGTCTCTGACGATGCGGTGGGGCGGTTCTGTCTGGCCCAACTGGATCGCTATGGCGTCGGCCGCGACCTTGTCCGAGCCACCGGGGGAGAGGCGCGCAATTCGCTGGCCGTGGTGGAAAGCCGGCTGGAGAACTGCCAGTCGGTGATCTACCGCAACGGCGCGGCTGATTTCACCATGGCGAACGAAGATGTCGAGGCGGTGGACTATGCGCGCTTTGCCGCCCTGATCACCACCGGCACCGTGCTGGCCGCCGAGCCTTCG
The DNA here is from genome assembly GCA_018058035.1 of Fuscovulum sp. GTDB lineage: Bacteria > Pseudomonadota > Alphaproteobacteria > Rhodobacterales > Rhodobacteraceae > Pseudogemmobacter. The sequence goes on along the minus strand of JAGPCN010000103.1, from coordinate 3,040 downwards.
CGCAGCGCCTGTTTCCGCGCCTTCGATCTGGCCCGCGCCGCTGGCCTGCCGCTGATCTTCGACATCGACTATCGCCCCTATTCCTGGGCCTCGGCGGCAGAGGCGGCGCAGGTCTATTCCCGTGCGGCTGCCCTGTGTGACGTGATCGTCGGCAATGATGTGGAATTCGGCTTCATGGCCGGCGCGCTAGAGCAGGGTCTGCCCAAGGCGCAAGAGCTTGTCAGCCGCGGCGCCCGGATCGTCATCTACAAGATGGGCGAGAAAGGCGCGATCACCCTGACCACCGGGGCCAGCTTTCGCAGCGGCATCTACCGCACCGCCACGCTGAAACCCACCGGCGCGGGCGACGCCTTTCTGGGCAACCTGATCGCCAGCCTTGCGCGCGGCACCCCGCTGCAACAGGCCGTCCTGCACGGAGCTGCCGCCGCGGCCATCGTCGTCTCGCGCGTCGGCTGCGCCCCCGCCATGCCCAGCCTGGACGAGCTGGAGCGGTTTCTCACCTTCCACCCCGGCCCGTCCGAGACCTGACAGGACCCCCATGCACATCGCCCCGCACGACAACCAGAACCGCCCCATCGTCGACACCGGCCACCCGCTGGTGCCGCTGGTCTATTTCAACATCGTCCGACTGCGGGCCGGCCAGCACTTTGATTACCGCACGCCGGGCTATGAAACCTGCGTAGTGCCTGCCACCGGCACGGTGACGGTCGAATGCCTGGGCGAGACCTTTGCCCGGATCGGCAACCGCGGCGTCGATGTCTGGGATGGCGAACCCGAAGGGGTTTATGTGCCCACCGACACGGGCGCCCGCCTCACCGCCCTGACCGACACCGAATGTTTCATCGCGGGCGCGCGCTTTGACGAAACGCTGCGCCCCTTTGCCGTGCGCGCGGCCGAGATCGACCTTGTGCAATACGGCTCGGACGACACGAAAACCCACAGGAAGATCAAGCACATCCTAGGCGCGGCCTATCATGACCGGGTCGGCCGGCTGCTGGTAAGCGAGCTTTTCACCGTCGGCGCGGGCGGCTGGTCGGGCTTTCCCAGCCACAAGCACGACACCGACCGGCGGGATGGCCCCGGGGGAGAGATCATCGAAACCCGCCATGACGAATGCTACAACTTCCGCTTCCGGCCCGACTATGGCTCGGGGCTGCAAATGCTTCAGCGCGTCGACAATGAACCCGGCGAGGCCTTTCACGTCATGAACCGCTCGACCGTCCTGATCGACCGCGGCTACCATCCCTGCTGCGTGCTGCCGGGGTACGAGATGTATTATTTCACCATCCTTGGCGGCCAAAGCCAGCGCAGCCTGAAGCAGTATTTCCAGCCCACCCATGCCGCGCAACTGCACAGCATCCCCGGCATCATGGATATGGTGGCCAAGTTCAAATGACGCTCGCGACGCTGGCTCAGGTGCTGCAACCGGCGCTGAAGGGCGGCTACGCGGTGCCGGGCCTTGTCTGTCTGGGATGGGAGGACATGCGCGCCTATGTCGCCGCCGCCGAGGCCGAGGCCGCCCCCGTCATCCTGCAAGCCGGCCCGGGCTGCCGCGCTCATATGCCCCTGCCGGTCCTGGCCCGCATGTTCCGCCATCTCGCCGATACGGCAGGCGTGCCGGTCGTGGCCCATCTTGACCACGGCCATACGCTGGAGGACTGCCGCGCCGCGCTGGATCTGGGCTTCACCTCGGTGATGATCGACGGCTCGGCCCTGTCCTTGCAGGCAAATATCGACCTGACCGCCGCCGCGGCAGAGTTGGCCCATGAAGCCGGCGCCTCTTGCGAAGGCGAGATCGGCTTTGTCGGCTATGCCGGCGGGGTGGCCTCGGCCGGCACCGACCCGGATCAGGCCGCCCGATTTGCCCGCGACACCGGCGTGGATGCCCTGGCGGTCTCGGTCGGCAATGTCCACCTGCAGGAACGCCCGGGAGGCGGGCTGGACCTGGACCGGCTGCGCGCCATCGAGGCGGTGACTTCGGTTCCCCTGGTCATCCACGGCGGATCCGGCGTTCCCCCTGCGCAGCGCGCGATGCTTGCGGCGGCAAGCCGGATCGCCAAGTTCAACATCGGTACGGAATTGCGGCTGGCTTTCGGCATGGCCCTGCGCGATGTGCTGGCGCGCGATCCGGCCCAGTTTGACCGTCTTGCGATCCTGTCGGCCACCGAAGGCCCGGTCATGGCGGCAACCCGGACGGTGATGCGCAACCTGGGCGCCACGGGTCGGGCGAACCCGCCCCAGGCCGCCCTGCCCGAAGACCTGTGACATCCGGCCCCGAACCCGCGCCCCCAGAATTCGCCAAGAATCGTCCGCAAGGCTGCGGATGACACCCGTGGCAGCCTGGCGTCATCCGGATCAGAGTTCAGGTGTCGAACCTTCCCCTGCCTCGTCATTGCCGCGCTCTTCTGCCAGGTTCGACAGGCCGGCATCGACCAGTTGCTCCGGATCCGGCAGGTCGCGCAGGCTTTCCAGGCCAAAGGCGGCCAGGAAGGCTTCGGTGGTGACAAAGGTATAGGGTGCGCCGCGCCGGGGTTCGCGCGGTCCGGTGCCGATCAGGCCGCGCTCGGCCAGCCGGCCGATCAGGTCGCGGCTGATCTCGCGCCCGAAGATGTCTTTCAACCCGTCGCGGCCGATCGGCTGGTGAAACGCGATCGCGGCCAGCACCGCCAGGTCGAACTCGCCCAGGTCCAGCGCCTGGTCCCCGGTGTCGGCCGCCGCCTTGATCGCCGGGGCATAGGCGGCCCGTGTGCGCAGGAACCAGCCCGCGCCTGTCCGCGCCACCTCGTAGGGCCGCCCGTCCAGTTCGGCTGCCAGATCCTCGATCAGCAGGTCGACCGCGGCCCCCTGTCCCACCACCCGCGCCAACGCCTCGCGCGGGACCGGAGCGCGGCTGGCGAACAGCACCGACTCGACCCGCCGCAGCCATTCTCGCCAGCGCAGGTCAGGCGGCAGATTGGCCAGCTCGCGGTCGAAAAACGTCTCTATGCCAGCCTTTTTCATGGTCACAGCCCATAAAGGCGAAAGGTCTCGCGCCCGGTCA
>JAGPCN010000328.1 GCA_018058035.1 Fuscovulum sp. | reverse complement strand
CGCCCGCCGGGCACCAGCGGCCGCGACAGAGCCTCCAGCGCGGCGCCGGTCATCGTGCCGGCCAGCCGCTGATCCCAGGCCGCGCAGAGCCGGTCAAAGCCCTGCGACTGCGGCGAAAGGCGCAGCGCCGCCACTCCGGCCTGGCGCAGCGCCTCGACCCGGTGCGCCAGGCTGGCGGTGGACTGGCTAAGGGTCTGCACCCCGTTGACCGCCAGAAAGGGCTGGCCGTCCAGCGTTTCCACGTCGCGGCCGTCGGGGTCTTCGGCGCAGACGAACTGGCAGCTGTCCTTGATCCGGTCGTGCAGCCGCGCGTGATAGCACCGCCCCGAGATCGCCAGCGGCAACCGGCCATGGCCCCAGACCTCGACCGCGATGCCCTCCTCGTGCCCCAGCCGCGCCAGCACGGCGACCGCATCCAGCGTCAGTTCGGGCGGCAGGCAGACCCGCGTCGCGCCGCGCCGGATCAGCCAGCGCAGGGTGCCTTCGTTATAGACATTGACCAGCGGCCCCACCCAGAACGGCCGGCCTTCGGGTACATGCGCCAGCGCGGTCAGGTCGTTCACCTCGATGGGCAGGCCCAGGTCGGCCAGATCGGCGGTCAGCTTGCGCTCGCGCTTCAGCGTGATCAGCGCCAGCGAGGTGACGGCAACCTCTTTCCCCGCCGCCAGCAGGGTTTCCACCGCGCCGGGGATCTCGTCTTGCCAGAACGGCAGCCGCTTGGAGCAGACCAGTTCCCCCAGCACCACCCGCGCCACCGGGGCCTGCGCCAGCCCGGCATAAAAGGCGCGAACGGTCTCGGCCGGCCAGAAGAAGAAGTTCGGCCCGACGGTCAGGTCCATCGCGTCACCTCCAGGTCTTGGCATAGGCGCCGGCGGTGGCGGCCTGACCCTCGGTCAGCCGCGCCAGAGCGCTTTCGGGCAGGGGCCGGCCGGCCGCCTGCGCCTCGACCGCGGCGCGAAAGGCGCGCACCACCTGTGCCACATAGGCGCGGCTGCGCTGCCGCCCCTCGATCTTCAGCGCCGAAACCCCGGCCTTGGCCAGCCGGGGGATCAGGTGGGTGGCGTCCAGCGACACCGGGTCTTCGAAGATGTGCCCGGTCTGCGTGCCCGAGGTGAAGCAGCCCTTGCACAGGGTGGGGTAGGGCGCCGGCGCCGCCTTGGGCGTGCGGTGGATGGTGAACCCGCCCAGCCGCGCGGCCAGGTCGCGCCCCTCTTCGGAATAGGCGACGTGGCTGGCCGGCGAACAGACGCCGTTCATGTTGGGCGACTGGCCGGTGGCATAGGATGACAGCGAACAGCGCCCCTCGGCCATCACGCAAAGACCGCCAAAGACGAAGACCTCGGTTTCCACGTCGATCTCGCGGTTGATGGCGGCGATCTCGTCCACCGTCAGCACGCGGGGCAGCACCACGCGGCGCACCCCGAAGGCGCTTGCGTAAAGGTTGATCGCATCGGGGTTGGCGGCGGCGGCCTGCACCGACAGATGCCGTCGCAGGGCCGGGTGACGGTCGGCCGCGTGGGCCAGAAGGCCGATGTCGGCCAGGATCACCGCATCGGCGCCGGCCGCTTCGGCATTGGCAAGCGCCCGGTGCCACAGGGGTTCGGCCCCGGCGCGGGGGAATGTGTTGATCGCCACCAGCACCTTGGCGCCACGCGCATGGGCAAAGGCCACGCCTTCGGCCATGTCCTGGGGCGAGAAGTTCAGGCCCGGAAAGTTGCGGGCGTTGGTCTCGTCGGCAAAGCCGCAATAGACCGAATGCGCCCCGGCCTCGACCGCGGCGCGCAGGGCGGCGGGGGTGCCGGCGGGGCAGACCAGTTCCATCATCACCATTCTCCGGCAATTTCGGTGCGGTGCAGCGCCAGCCCGGTCGCCCGTTCGGCCTGCGCCAGCACCCGGCGCAGCGGCGCCGCCGCCGGGCCGGACAGCGCCGCCAGCTCCTCGGTCAGGTCCAGTTCGGCATCGTCCATCGCGTTGCGCAGCGCCAGCACCGCGGCGGTGTCGCCCTCGACCGTCAGATCGCGCGAGAAGAACAGCGCGTCGCCATCCTCGGCCCCGTGCATCATCGCCAGAAAGGCCGACAGTGGCCCGGCGATACGGGCGTCATGTGCCGGCGGGCGGGCGCGGCGATGGGCGGTCATCGTGGCGCCGGCGGGGTGCAGCAGCAGCACCCAGGGCAGGTCGACCGGGTCGATCAGAAAGCGCCGCGCGGCATGGTCGCCTAGGCGCCGCAGCATCACCGGATGGGCGCGCGCCATCCGGCGCGTCACCGCGCCCAGGAACAGGTTCAGCGGCGGCAAGGGCAGCGGCAGGGCGGCCAGGCGAAGGGCGCCGGGCAGGCGCGGCAGGGGTGCGGTCATGGATCGGTCCCGAAGCGGATGCACCTGCCTAGGCGATCCGGCGCAGCCGCGGATTGACCTTAGTCAAGTATCGCCGCCCGTCCTGCCGCTATCGCATCTCCAAAGGACCCCTGGACCCGATGCGCAGCCTGCCCGTCTTTCCCGATCTTCGCGCCTATCTTGCCCATGTCGCGGCGCAGGGCGATCTGGCGCGCATCGCCGATCCTGTCGACCTGCGGCACGAGATGACGGCGGTGCAGCTGGCCGCCCTGCGCGCCGGCGGGCCGGTGCTGCGGTTCGATGCCGCACACCAGGCGGGCACCCCTGCAACGATGCCGGTGATCGGCAACCTTTTCGGCACACCCGACCGGGTGGCCGCCGGCCTGGGCCTGACGCTGGATCAGGTGCCGGCGTTCGGAGACTTCCTGGCCGCCCTGCGCAGCCCCGCCCCGGTGGAGGGCATGCGCGATGCGTTGTCGCGCTGGCCGCTGTTCCGCGCCGCGCTGCAAAGCCGCCCGAAACTCTTGCGCAAGGCGACGGCGCAAGAGCAGTCTGCGCCGCCGGACCTGTCCCTTCTGCCGGTGCAGACGCCCTGGCCCGGCGACGCCGGGCCGCTGATCACCTGGCCCGTCGTCGTGACCCGCCCGCACGGGTCCGAGGCGGGCCAGGTGTCACGCTATAACCTGGGGGTCTACCGCGCGCAGGTGTTGGCGCCCGACCGGCTGATCCTGCGCTGGCTGGCCCATCGCGGCGGTGCGGCGCATCACCGCAGCTGGCAGCGGGCGGGCGAGCCGATGCCGGTGGCCATCGCGCTTGGCGCCGATCCGGCGACGCTGTTGTCGGCGGCGCTGCCGCTGCCGGAAACCGTGTCGGAACTGGCCTTTTCCGGCGTCCTGCGCGGCGCCCGGGCCGAGGTGGTTGCAGCCCGCACCGTGCCCCTGCTGGTGCCCGCCCAGGCCGAGATCATCCTGGAAGGCTGGGTTCACCCCGACGAGACCGCACCCGAAGGCCCGTTCGGCGACCACACCGGCTATTACAACGCGGTTGAATCCTTTCCGGTGATGCGCCTGTCCGCCATCACCCACCGCCGCGATCCCTTGTACCTGACCACCGTCACCGGCCGCCCGCCGGATGAACCCTCGGTCATCGGCGAGGTGTTCAATACGCTCGCCCTTCCGGTGATCCGCGCCCAGATCCCCGAGGTCACCGACCTTTGGCTGCCGCCCGCCGCCTGTTCCTACCGCATGGCCGTGGTGCAGATCGACAAGCGCTATCCCGGCCAGGCGCGGCGGGTGATGCTGGCCTTGTGGGGGATGCTGGCGCAGTTCAGCTATACCAAGACCATCGTGGTGGTCGACCGCGACATCGACCCGCGCAGCTGGGACGACATCGCCTGGGCCATGGCCACCCGG
>JAGPCN010000327.1 GCA_018058035.1 Fuscovulum sp. | reverse complement strand
CCTAGGAAACTGAAGCGGTCTCGATGGGGATGCCTCGGGTGCCAGCCGGTCCGGGGCGGCGCTGTTTGCCACTCCCTGAACGGGATGGACTCGTGGACGAGGCGAACAATCTTCCGCACGGTCACGTGGACCGCTCGACATAAGCACCTTTGGTTCGGAGGTTTGCGCGTTGTTGATCTCAGGAAGGGAGAATCCCTGATCGGGCTAGAAGTTCAAAGCTAGGGAAATGCCGGAAAGTCATTTCGCCGATATCTCTCGACCATGTCGCGCAGGCGATCAGGAGCGAGGACGGTGACCGCGTCCCCCCAAGAATAGAGATGCCAGGCCATCTCGAGATGACCCGCGGAGGCAAAGCGCACTGTCAGGCTACCGTCTTCCTCTTCGGTCAGGGTCTGGGCGGGGTGGAACAGGAATTCTCGGGCCGTCGCGGCCGCCTTGGGTGCAAAGCGCCAGACGACTTCGCCGAATTCCTCGTCGGCGTGAAAGCTGCCGAAGGCCCGTGCGGAATGGGCGGAAAGGTCGAAATCGGGGGCCCTGGCAAAGCTGTCGGGCTCAAGCCGGACCGAGGTGATGCGGTCCAGCCTATAGTGCTGCATCCGCCCGTTGCCGCCCGCCTCGCGCGCGACAAGGTAGCGCCGCGTTCCCAAGAGCAGGCCATGCGGCTCCAGCCGCCGCGCGCGGTCGGGGTCGCGCCCACCGGCGTAGACCACCGTCAGGACATGGGGGCCCTTCAGGGCCGTGCCGATGACCCCCATCAGATCGGCCGAGACCCGGACCCTGGGCCCCGGACGCGAGGCGTAGCCATGCGCTTCCAGCATGGCCTCGGCATCGGCTTCGGCGCGACGGGCCAGCACCCCGGGCATGGCGGCCAGAAGCCGGTCGCGCAGGACCGCAAGCGATCGCGCCTCGGTCGGCAGGCCCTCGCGTTCGGCCCGGCGGATCGACAGTTCCAGCGCCGCCAACTCGCTGTCGCGGATGCCCTGCGCCAGCATCAGCCGGGCGTCGTCGGGCTTCAGCTTCCAGAACTTGCGGCGGTCCTCGCCGACGCGGGTGATGCAGTTCGGAAAGGTATCTTCCAGCGCCCGCGTCATCCGCTGCGCGGTGCGCCGGTCGACCGAGAAGGTCTCTTCGATGTCCGACAGCGTCACCCCCTGATACCGCGACGTCGCTATCTCGGCGAGGCGAAGAAGATCGGTGGCCTTCTGGAACGACATCGGCGACCCCACGGTCAGGTGACAGGAATTGCCACCCTTATGGCGCATTCTGCAGCTGTTGACGATTCCTTTACCAAGCGCGCCGCAGCCACCGCCCAGGGAGACGACGATGCAGATGAACCATGCCGACTTCGCCCGCTCGCCGGCCCTGCGCGCCTCGCTCAAGCGCGGGCTGGCCCGCCAGGCCATCGCCGCGGCCGACCGCTGCCGCCCCGATCTGCCGGGCCTCATCCGCATGGCGGCGGGCCTGCGCCCCAATCCCAAAGGGGTGGAGCGGATGGCGGCGCGCATCAAGGCCCACCCCGGCGTGACCCGCGTGACCGCCGCACGGGACGGGCGGTCGCTGACCTTCATCGCGCGTCTGGTGCGCATGGTCGACGCACGGGTCGGCGGCGATACCGTGTTTCACGAGACCGGGCTGATCTACCTGCGCTGCCGGGTCGGCATGATGGGGCAGGGCCTGAGCTTCGAGCTGAGCGCGGTCGGCTTCTGCTGCCACGCGCTGGAGCGGCTGGTGGAACGGTCCGACCTGCCGCTGGACCGGGCGCTGCTGCCGCAGGTCGATGCCGAGGCGCAGCAGATCCTGCGGAGCTGGGACAGCGGTTCCGGGATCGTCGAGGACGGCGACGACTACCATGCCGCCCGGACCGAAGGCGTCTGGGCCGGAAGCCATGATCTGATGGCGCTGGACCCGGACTGGAACCTGACCAATCGCTGCGGGCGGATGCCGGTCTTCTCGGCCCGCACCTTCCTGTCGCCGGCCGAGATGCGCCCGACCGTCTGGCTGCGCTGGAAGAACGATCCGGCCTGCCGGATGACCTAATGCAAGGGATTGATCCTGCGATGGTTCGCGGCAAGGCTGCACGGGTGACAAGGGTAGGCATGACATGAACGCGTTCCGGTTCCTCCACGCTTCGGACCTGCATCTGGGGCGGGCCTTCGGCGGCTATCCCGAAGGCATCCGCCACCGCCTGCGCGAGGCGCGGCACGGTGCGATTGCGCGGCTGGCGGTGGCGGCCCGCAAAGGCGGGGCAGGGGTGGTGCTGCTGGCCGGCGACAGCTTTGACGCCGAGACTCCGGCACCCGACACCCTGCGCCAGGCCCTGACCGCGATGCGCGAAGAGACCGACCTGACCTGGGTCCTCTTGCCCGGCAACCACGACAGCCTAGCCGCAACCGAGCTGTGGCGCCGGATCGCCGCGGATGCGCCTGCCAACCTGCGCGCCGTCACCTCGGACGCCCCGATGGAACTGGCCGCCGGCCACTGGCTGCTGCCCGCGCCCTGCACGCAGCGCCGCCCCGGTCGCGACCTGACCGAGGCGATGTCAGCGCCCACGCCTGCCGGCGCCCGGCGCATCGGGCTGGGCCATGGCGCGATCACCGACTTTTCCGGCGAAGAGGGGACGACGGGCATCATCCCGCCCGACCGCGCGGCCCGGTCGGGGCTGGATTACCTGGCCCTGGGCGATTGGCACGGGCAGATGCAGGTCACGCCGGCCACCTGGTATTCCGGCACGCCCGAACCCGATGGCTTCAAGCACGACATGCCGGGCGCCTCGCTGCTGGTCGCGCTGGACGGCCAGGTGCAGGTGACCCCGGTCGAGACCGCCCAGTTCCGCTGGCGCCGCCCGGCGCTGGACCTGCTGCCCGGCGAGGATGTGGCCGCTCGCCTGGCCGCGATGCTTCCCCGGACCGGCGCGCGCGATCATCTGGTGCGCCTGACCGTGACGGGGCGGCTGCCGCTGGCCGACCGCGCGGCGCTTGAGGCCGACCTGGCCGCCCGCGCGCCGGATTTCGGCTGGTTCATGGCCGACCTGTCGGCCCTGGCGGTCGAGGCGCTGCCCCAGGACCTGGACCAGATCGACCGCGGCGGCGCCTTGCGCCAGGCGGCCGAGGCTCTGCTGGCCGAGGCCGGGGATGCGGCGCTGTCGCAGGCCGACCGCGACATCGCGGCGGCGGCGCTGGCCCGCCTTTACGCCCTGACGCAAGAGGTGCAGGCATGAGGCTGCGCGCGATCGAACTGACCAACGTCCGCCGCTTTGCCGGCCAGCGCGCGCGTCTGGGCGGCATCGGCGACGGCATCACCGTGCTGTCCGAGCCGAACGAGTCTGGCAAGTCGACCTTCTTCGACGCCCTGCACGCCGCGTTCTTCGAACGTCACAACAGCCGCAACGCCGCGATCAAGGCGCTGCAACCCCACGCCGGCGGCGCCCCCGAGATCGCGGTCGAGGTCGATCTGCCCGAGGGCCGCTTTCGCATCGCCAAGCGCTGGATCGGCCGCCCGCTGGCCCAGGTCACGGATGCCTCGGGCCGGCTGATCGCCCAGGCCGACGAGGCCGAGGCCTGGATCGACCGGCTGCTGGGGGGCGGGTTGGCGGGGCCGTCGGGCCTGCTGTGGGTGCGCCAGGGCCTGATCGGGCTGGAGCCCGAAGGCAAGACCGAGCGGGCCGAAGGTCTTGCGGCCCGGCGCGACCTGTTGTCCTCGGTCGCGGGCGAGATCGACCTGATGACCGGCGGGCGTCGGATGGACGCGGTGCTGGACCG
>JAGPCN010000102.1 GCA_018058035.1 Fuscovulum sp. | reverse complement strand
GCCGCTTCGCTGTCGGGTGGGGCCGATGCGCCCCTACGACAACCGTGCCTGGTTCCTGCTCTTGCCCGCCCTGGTGCTTATGGGCGTGGTGGGGGCGCTGCCGATGCTGGCGGTCATCAACTACGGATTCCACGACATCTTCACCCTGGGCGACCTGCACTGGGTCGGGCTGGAGTGGTTCGAGGACATCCTGCGGTCCGACAGGTTCCTGGCCTCGCTGGGCCGCAGCCTGCTGTTTTCGGGCCTGGCGCTGGCGATCCAGGTGCCGCTGGGCATCGGCGTGGCGCTTTTGCTGCTGCGCTACGGCAGGCGGGCGGTCTGGGGGCTGATGCTTTGCGCGCTGCCGCTGGTGGTGCCGTGGAACATGATCCCGATGCTGTGGCTGGGCCTGATCGACCGCCACTCGGGGATCCTGGGTCCGGGGCTGGCGGCGCTTGGCTTTGACTGGAAATTCACCGCCTGGCACACCTGGGCGCTGATCCTGGCGGTCGACACCTGGCATTGGCTGGGGCTGGTGGTGGTGCTGGCCTATGCCGGCCTGTCGGCGGTGCCGCCCGCCTTCCTGCAGGCGGCGCGGATCGACGGCGCCTCGCCTTGGGCGATCTTTCGCCACATCCAGTTGCCGCGCATCGCCGGGGCGCTGGCAATCGTGTTCCTGCTGCGCTTCGTCGACAGCTTCATGATCTACACCGAGGCCTTCACCATCAACGCCGGCGGCCCGGGCGATGCCACGCGCTTTCTGTCGATCGAGCTGGGCGAAGAGATCAAGGGCTTTTCCTATGGCCAGGCCGCCGCGCGGGCGACGCTGTATTTCCTGATCGTGCTGGCGGTGGTCTGGGCCTTCGTCATCGCCACGCGAAGGCCCGAGGCATGATCGGTGCGATGATCCGCGCCCTGGCCCTGCTGGCGCTGGCGGCATTCATCCTGCTGCCCTTTGCGCAGGCGGTGATCCTGAGCTTCACCGCCACCCTGCCGCGCGAGGCGCTGGCCGAGGGCAGCCTTGGCCTGATGAACTATCAGGCCGTGCTGGCCGCGCCCGAGCTGCGGGCGGCGATGGTCAACTCGGCCGTCTATGTGGTGCTGAACGTGGCCTTGTGCATCGCGGTCGGCCTGCCGGCGGCCTATGCGCTGGCGCGGTTCCGCTTTGTCGGCGACCGGCATTTCCTGTTGGCGATGCTGGTCTTTCGGGTGACGCCGCCGGTGGTGCTGTCGCTGCCGATCTTCATCCTGTTCTCGCACCTTGGGCTGGTGAATTCGCCGGTCGGCATCGCGCTGGTGCATTGCCTGTTCAACCTGCCGGTGGCGATCTGGATCCTGGAAAGTTTCATCCGCGCGGTGCCGCCCGAACTGGACGAGACCGCCTTCCTGGACGGCCATTCCGGTCCTTCGTTCTTTTTCCGCCACCTGATCCCGGCGATTGCCCCGGGGATCGGCGTCGCGGCGTTCTTCTGCTTTGTGTTTTCCTGGGTCGAGGTGGTCTTTGCCCGCATCCTGACGGTAACGGCCGGCAAGCCGATCACCATGGCGATCACCGCGATGTTCGGCTTTCAGACCGATATCGGCATGGTGATGGCGATGACCTGCCTGTCGCTGCTGCCCGGAGTGGCGATGATCTGGCTGGTGCGCAACCACATCGCGCGCGGCTTTACCCTGCGGGCCTAGCGGCGGGGGCGGGGGCCGCGGCAGGCCCCTTGCGGATGCCCTGGCCCAGCAGATCCTCGACGAACCAGGCGGCGAACTGGGCGCGGCCCGAGACGCCGGCCTTGGAGTAGATCCGGGTCAGTTGTGCCCGCACCGTGCCCTGGGCCGCGCCGCGCACCTCGGCGATCTCGGCCACGTCCAGCCCCTTCAGCGCCAGCAGGCCGACATCGCGTTCGGCCGGCGTCAGGCCCCAGTCGGCAAACTGCGTCTCGATCACGTCGGACAGCGCGCCGCGGGCCACGTCCAGCGCGGCCTCCTGGGCGCGCAGCAACTCGATCATGCGGCGTAGCGCGTAGGCGCCGAACAGGATGCCCAGGATCAGCGCCGCCGTGACCAGCGCCTCGAAGATGAAGTGAATCGAGGCCGGGTCCTCGCGCAGGTCGCCGATCACGTCGCCGACAAAGAACACGGCAGCCAGGGTCTGCACCGCCAGGAACGCCGCAAGCGCGGCGGTCTGGCGGCGGCGGGCGGCGTGCGGATCGGCCGGGGTCATTTGCGCCGGCCGAACAGCATCGGCCGCACCAGGCTGCGCCGCAGCGCGCGGCTTTCCACCGCCACACCGGCAACATGCAGCAGCACCAGGAACAGGATCAGGTTTCCGGCCACTTCATGCACCTCTTCGACGATCTCGCCCGAGCCTTCGTCATTTTCGCCGGACTCGCCCTCTTCGACAAGCACCGACCAGTCGCCGGCCGCCACCGATGCGCGGATTTCGTCCATCTGCATCGGAGTCTTGCCGCCGGTCATCATCAGGCCGGTGACGGTCAGCACCGCCAGCATGGCCCAAAGCGCATAGGCCATCAGCGCGCCGGCGGGGTTGTGGCTGGGGTGTTCGCGCACCCGGCCGGACAGCAGCGCGCCCAGATGGGCCAGCGCCGCGGCGGCGTTCGGCGGAAAGGCGCTGAACCGGGCCTCGCCGGGGCCCAGAAGGCCCCAGATCAGCCGCAGGACAAGCAGGCCCATGCCCGCCCATCCCGCCCAGAGGTGCAGGCCGCTGCCCCCTTTGGTCAGGACGGCATTCAGCAGGACCACGACCGCGATGGACCAGTGCGTCAGCCTGACGATGGGATCCCACAGGGTGACCGGCTGCGCCGGCCCGGCTTCAAGCGGGGCCGCCATGATCAGTCTTCCGCCTTGATTTCGGTGACGGCGCCGGTCTTCGGGTCGATGTAGACCTCCATCATCTTGCCGGCTTCGTCCTTGCACTGGGCCTCGATCTTGCCGTCCTCGGCCTCGAAGGCGGTGACCTCGCAGCCCAGGGCCTTCAGCGCGGCGGTGGCATCGGTGGGATTGGTGCCGACGACATCGCCGACGGCCGGCAGGGCATAGGCGGCCAGCGGCGACAGGCCAAGGCCAAGGGCGAGGATCAGGGTACGGGTCATCTATGGTCCTTTCAACGGGTTGGGGAAGGCCAGCGCCTTCTGCCCGCCACTTGCCCCAGATGCGGCCGCCGCCGGAATGGGTGCCGCGTTTATCCCACCCGCCATAAGCGCCCGCTGAGGGCGGGTTTCCGCCCGTCGGGGCAAAGCCTTGCACCGGGGCGGCGGGTCTGCCATCTGAAAGGGACCAAGGAGAACCGCATGGCACTTCCGATCCGGGACCAGCTGAAATACTGGGGCGTCGCGGCCTTGGTCTTCCTTCTGCTGCTTTGGTTCATGGGCCATGTGCTGCTGCCATTCCTGGTCGGCGGGGCCATCGCCTATTTCCTGGACCCGGTCGCCGACCGGCTGGAGCGGGCGGGGATGGGCCGGGCGGCGGCCACCGCGGTGATTTCGCTGGTGGCGCTGGTGGCGGCGGTGCTGCTGGTGCTGGCGATCATTCCCACGCTGGTCAACCAGTTGACCGCGCTTGTCGATTCCGCCCCCCAGATCGCCCAGCGTCTGCAAGGCTTTCTGGTCGAGCGGTTCCCCGAGCTGAGTGACAGCACCTCGACCATCCGGCAGACCCTGGCCAACATCGCCGAGACGATCCAGGCCCGCGGCGGAGAGCTGGTGGCGGGCGTGGTGAACTCGGCCCTTGGCGTGGTCTCGGTGGTGGTGTTCCTGCTGGTGGTGCCGGTCGTGGCCTTTTACCTGCTCCTGGACTGGGACCACATGGTGGCGCGGATCGACAGCCTGTTGCCGCGCGACCATGCCCCGACGATCCGCCGGCTGGCCGGCGAGATCGACGCCGTTCTGGCCGGCTTCGTGCGCGGCCAGGTCAGCGTCTGCCTGATCCTGGGGATCTATTATTCGGTGGCGCTGATGCTGGCGGGGTTGCAGTTCGGCCTGATCGTCGGCGCCATCGCCGGCACCATCACCTTCATTCCCTACGTCGGCGCGCTGGTCGGCGGCGCGCTGGCGATCGGCCTGGCGCTGTTCCAGTTCTGGGGCGACTGGGTGTCGATCGGGGTGGTCGCGGCGATCTTCGGCGCCGGGCAGTTCATCGAGGGCAACATCCTGACGCCCAAGCTGGTGGGCAAGTCGGTCGGGCTGCATCCGGTCTGGCTGCTCTTGGCGCTGTCGGCCTTTGGCTCGGTGTTCGGCTTTGCCGGAATGCTGGTCGCGGTACCGGTGGCGGCCTCGATCGGGGTGCTGACGCGCTTTGGCGTGGCGCAGTACCAGGCCAGCCTCCTCTATCGCGGGGTCGAGGGGCGGGCCTCCGGCGAACAGACACCGCCGAAACGGGGCCGGGGGAAGGCGTGAGCCGCCAATTGGCCTTTGACCTGCCCGCCCGGGACGAGATGACGCGCGCGGCCTTCTTCGTCTCGCCGGTCAACGCGCTGGCGCTGGCGGCGGTCGATGGCTGGCGCGACTGGCCGGGCGGCAAGATGCTGCTGGTCGGGCCTTCGGGCAGCGGCAAGACCCATCTGGCACACCTTTGGGCGGCCGAGACCGGGGCGTCGCTGATCGCCGCCGCCGACCTGGCCGGGGCCGACCTGCCCGCGCTGGCCGCAGCAGACCGCGTCGCGGTCGAGGATGCAGATGCGCTGGCGGGCGACCGGGCGGCCGAGACCGCGCTTTTCCACCTGCACAACCTGGTCTTGCCGGCGGGCCGCCTGCTCATGACCGCGACGCGCCCGCCGCGCGACTGGGGCCTGGTCCTGCCCGACCTGATGTCGCGGATGCAGGCCGCGCCGGTCACGCGGCTGGAGCCGCCCGACGATGCGCTGCTGTCGGCGGTGCTGGTCAAGCTGTTCGCCGACCGCCAGATCGCCGTCGCGCCCAACCTGATCCCCTATCTGGTGGCCCGGATGCCGCGGTCGATCGGGGCGGCGCGCGGGCTGGTGGCGGCGCTGGACGCCCGCGCCCTGGCCGAAGGCCGCCCGATCACCCGCGCGCTGGCCGCCGAGATACTCGACAGCGCGGGGGACGAATGAAAGACTGTCATTCAACCGTCACTTTTCCGGCATAAGCCCCGCCCATGACCCAGGCCGATTTCCTGAAAGCCCCCTTCCCCGCCCCGGTTGCCCTGTCCGAGGCCGAGACCACCGGGCCGCGGCGGTTCTTCAATCGCGAGCTGTCGTGGCTGGCGTTCAACTGGCGCGTCCTGGAAGAGGCCGGCAACCCCGCCGTGCCGCTTTTGGAACGGATGCGCTTTCTGTCGATCAGCGCCACCAACCTGGACGAATTCTACACTGTCCGCGTGGCCGGCCTGCGCGCGCTGGTGCGCAACGGCAACGCCGCGCATTCCGAAGACGGCCGCAGCCCGGCCGAGCAGCTGGCGTTGATCCATGCCGACGCGCGGGCGCTGATGCAGGCCCAGCAATCCACCTTCAAGGCCATCCGCAAGGAGATGGAGGCCGCCGGGATCGACCTGGTCAGCCGCTCCAAGCTGACGGCGCGCGACCAGAAATTCCTGGAAAGCCACTTCCTGACCAATGTCTTTCCGGTGCTGTCGCCCCTGGCCATCGACCCGGCGCACCCCTTTCCCTTCATCCCCAACACCGGGTTTTCCCTGGCGCTGGAGCTGGAGCGGCGCTCGGACCGGCGGCCGCTGAAGGCGCTGTTGCCGATTCCGCAGCAGATCGCCCGGTTCGTCCGCCTGCCCGGCAAGGACCGCTTCCTGCCGCTGGAAGAACTGCTTCTGCTGCACCTCGACATGCTGTTCCCCGGCTATACCGACCAGGGTCATTGCCTGTTCCGGGTGCTGCGCGACAGCGATTTGGAGGTCGAGGACGAGGCCGAAGACCTGGTGCGCGAATTCGAGGTGGCGCTGAAGCGCCGCCGCCGCGGCGAGGTGATCCGCCTGAAGATGAGCGCGGGCGCCCCCGAAGATCTGCGCAAGCTGATCATGGAGGAATTGCACGTCACCGAATCCGAGGCGGTCGAGGTCAAGGGTCTGTTGGGCATCGCCGACCTGAAGGAACTGGTGCTGTCCTCGCGCCCCGATCTGCTCTGGCCGCCCTTCACCCCGCGGGTGCCGGAACGGGTGCAGGATCACGAAGGCGACATGTTCGCCGCGATCAAGCAGAAGGACATCCTGCTGCACCACCCCTACGAGACCTTCGACCTGGTGATCCGCTTTCTGGAACAGGCGGCGCGCGACCCGAACGTGCTGGCGATCAAGCAGACACTTTACCGCACCAGCTGGGACAGCCCGGTCGTCACCGCGCTGTGCGAAGCGGCCGAGGCCGGCAAGTCGGTGACCGCCCTGGTCGAACTGAAGGCCCGCTTCGACGAGGCCGCGAACATCCGGCAGTCGCGCCGGCTGGAACGCGCCGGCGCGCATGTCGTCTATGGCTTCATGCACCTGAAGACACACGCGAAAATCAGCACCGTGGTCCGCCGCGAGGGCGATACGCTGGTCACCTATACCCACTACGGCACCGGCAATTACCACCCGATCACGGCGCGCATCTACACCGACCTGTCGTTCTTTACCTGCGACGCGGCGCTTGGGCGCGATGCGACCAAGGTGTTCAACTACCTCTCCGGCTATGTGCAGCCCGAGGGGCTGGAGAACCTGGCGATTTCGCCGATCACGCTGAAGCCGCGCCTTCTGGACCTGATCGCGCGCGAGGCCGACCACGCCCGCGCCGGCAAGCCGGCTGAAATCTGGGCCAAGATGAACAGCCTGATCGACCCCGAGGTGATCGACGCGCTTTACGCCGCGTCCGGGGCGGGGGTGAAGATCAGCCTGGTGATCCGCGGCATCTGCGGCGTGCGCCCGGGCGTGCAGGGCCTTTCCGAGAACATCCGCGTCAAGTCGATCGTCGGGCGGTTCCTGGAACACAGCCGCATCGTCTGCTTTGCCAACGGCCACGGCCTGCCGTCGCGGCAGGCGCGGGTGTTCTTTTCCAGCGCCGACTGGATGGGCCGCAACCTGACGCGGCGGGTCGAAACCCTGGTCGAGGCGCTGAACCCCACGGTGAAAAGCCAGATCATGGGCCAGATCATGGCCGCCAACCTGGCCGACGAGTCGCAAAGCTGGGTGCTGTCGGCCGACGGCAGCTATCGGCGCGAACTGGCGGCGGGCGACGGGCAGCTGTTCTCGTGCCACCGCTTCTTCATGGAAAACCCCTCGCTGTCGGGGCGCGGCACGGCGGGCGCCAAGGACGTGCCCCGCCTGACCGTCCCGCGTGAGGATGGCCCGGCCAGGGCCGCCGAATGACGCCTTGCGGTTGACCGCCGCCGGTGGCGCCTGCACAGTCCGCGATGACGACGAAGGGGGAATCTGCCATGGCCGCCGATGGACAATCACCCGCGCCCGACGATGATGACGCGGGCGACTGGGGGCCGTTCGGCCGGCCGCTGTTCGACGACCCGTCCGCCCGCGCGCTTAGCCGGGTGGGGGTGGTGGATGTCGGCTCGAACTCGGTCCGGATGGTGGTGTTCGACGGCGCGGCGCGCAGCCCGGCCTATTTCTACAACGAAAAGATCATGTGCGGCCTTGGCAAGGGGCTGGCCCAGACCGGCCGGCTGCACCCCGAGGGCAAGGCCCGCGCGCTGTCGGCGCTGACCCGCTTTGCCCTGCTGGCCCGGGGAATGGATATCTCTCCCTTTACCGTGGTCGCCACCGCGGCGGTGCGCGAGGCCGAGGACGGCCCGGCGTTTCAGGCCGAGGTGCTGGAAAAGACCGGCCTGCGGCTGCATGTGATCGACGGCGCCGAAGAGGCGCGGCTGTCGGCGCAAGGCGTGCTTCTGGGCTGGCCGGATGCCAAGGGCATCGTCTGCGACATCGGCGGCAACTCGATGGAACTGGCGCGGATCGGCGGCGGCAAGGTGGGCAAGCGGGTCAGTACGCCTTTGGGCCCGTTCCGCCTGCAACAGATCGAGGGCGGGCCGAAAAAGCGCAAGGCGCATATCGACGCCATCCTGGAAGAGGCCGCGAAAGAGATCAAATCCACCGGCGAGCGGATCTATCTGGTCGGCGGCAGCTGGCGCGTCATCGCCCGGCTGGACATGGAGCGACGCGCCTATCCGCTGACCGTGCTGCACGAATACCGGATGACGCCGCAGGGTCTGACCGACACGCTGGACTGGCTGGCCACCGCCGACCTGGCGGTGCTGCGCGGCCGCACCGGCACCAGTGCCGAACGGATGGAACTGGTGCCCCTGGCCTGCGAGGTGCTGCGCGAAATCATCCGGGTGCTGAAACCGTCGGAAATCGACGTCTCGGCCTATGGCATCCGCGAGGGGCTGCTGTTCGAACAGATGCCCGATCGCCTGCGCGCCCGCGACCCGCTGATCGAGGCCGCGCGGATGACCGAGATGACGCAGTCGCGCCTGCCCGGTTTCGGCAAGAAGCTGTTCGCCTTCCTCGAGCCGCTGTTCCGCGGCGCGGCACCGGACCGGCTGCGCCTGATCAAGGCCGCCTGCCTGTTGCACGACACCACCTGGCGCGCCCACCCCGACTATCGCGCCGAGGCCTGTTTCGACAATGCCACGCGCGCCAACCTGGGCGGCCTTGACCATCCGGGCCGGGTGTTCCTGGGGCTGGCGCTGTTGCACCGCTACAAGAACAGCCGTTCGGGCAGCCGGATGGAGCCGCTGTTCCGCCTGTTGTCCGAACAGGACATCCAGGAGGCCGAGGTGCTGGGCAAGGCGATGCGGTTCGGCGCCATGTTCGCGGTCGGCGACCCCTCGCTGGCCGGCAGCCTGGCCTGGTCGGCCCGCAAGCGGTTGCTGACCCTGACGCTAAGCCCGGATGGCGTGGGCCTGTTCGGCGAAGTGGCGCAGGCGCGGTTCGCGGCCCTGGCGCTGGCGCTGAAGGCGACGACCAAGCTGACGCTGGCGGCCCCGGCATGACGCTGCGGCTGGATCACCTGGCGGTCTCGGCCCTTGATCTGGACGACGGCGTGGCCGCGGTGGAAGAGGTGCTAGGCGTGCGGCTGGCGGGGGGCGGACAGCACCCGCACATGGCCACCCACAACCGCCTGCTGGGCCTGGGCGACCTGTACCTCGAGGTGATCGCGGCCGACCCGTCGCAGCCGCGGCCGGCCTGGCCGCGCTGGTTCGACCTGGACCGTTTCGCCGGCCCGCCGCGGCTGACCAACTGGATCTGCGCCTGCGATGACCTTGACGCCGAGGTTGCGGTGTCTCCTGCCGGCACCGGCGTTCCGGTCGACCTGGCGCGCGGCGACTATCGCTGGCGGATGGCGGTTCCGGCTGACGGGCGGCTGCCCTTCGACAGCCTGTTTCCGGCGCTGATCCAGTGGCGGGGCACTCTGCATCCGGCCCGCGCCCTGCCCGACAGCGGGGTGCGCCTGCTGCGGCTTGAGGTGACGCATCCGCGGGCCGACGACCTGCGCGCGGCACTTGCGGGGCGGCTGCCCGATCCGCGGGTGGTGATCCGCGACGGTGCCGCGCCGGCCCTGCGGGCGATCCTGGCCACGCCTCGGGGCGAGCGGGCGCTGGCATGATCCGTCCCGCGCGCCCCGAGGACGCCGCCGCCATCGCGGCGCTGTTGAACCACTGGATCGCCAACACGGCCATCACCTTCACGCCAACGCCGAAGACCGCAGGGGACATCGCCGACCAGATCGCCGCCAAGGCCGCCGCCGGGCATGGCTTCTTCGTCGCCGTTGAGGACGGCGCGCTGCTGGGCCAGGCCAGCTATGGCCAGTTCCGCGCCGGCGCCGGCTATGCCACCTGCATGGAGCATTCGATCTCGCTGGCCCGCGGCCAGGGCCTGGGCCGCGCGCTGCTGCAGGCGGTCGAGGACCACGCCCGAACGGGCGGCGCGCATCAGATGATCGCCGGCGTCTCGGGCGAAAACCCCGAAGGCCGGGCCTTTCACGACCGCATGGGATACCGGCTGGTCGCCACGGTGCCGCAGGCCGGGTTCAAGTTCGGCCGCTTCATGGACCTGTGGCTGATGCAGAAATTCCTCTGACAAGCCGGCCGCATGGCGGTAAGGTCGGCGCATCATGTCGATCTGGACCCGCATCGCCGACGCCCTGTCCGCCCTTGCCCGGGGCGAGCCGCTGTCGGTGGTCTTCGACCGGCTGCGCGGATCGCCCGCGCCGGAACGCTCGGTCGGGTTCACCATCGCGGTGCTGGCGCTTGGCGCCAAGATGGCCAAGGCCGATGGCACCGTCACCCGCGACGAGGTCACCGCCTTTCGCCGCATCTTCACCTTTCCGCCGGGCGAAGAGGAACACGCAGCCCGCGTCTATGACCTGGCGCGGCAGGACGTGGCGGGGTTCGACGCCTATGCCCGCAAGATCGGCCGCCTGTTCAACCCCGATGGCCACCGCATCTGCGCCGACGACCACCACGTCCTGGTCGACGTGCTGGAGGCCTTGTTCCAGGTCGCCGTCGCCGATGGCTCGTACCACGCGGGCGAGGATGCCTTCCTGCGCCATGTCGCCGAGGAGTTCGGCCTGGACGAGGGCTGCTTTCGCGTGGTCCGCGCGCGCCTGGTCGAAGGCGCCCCGCGCGATCCCTACGACGTCCTGGGCCTGCCCCGCACCGCCTCGCGCGATGAGGCCCGCCGCGCCTGGCGCGACCTGGTCCGCGACACCCATCCCGACGTGATGCAGGCCCGCGGCGTCCCGCCCGAGGCGATGAAGCTGGCCGAGCGGCGGTTGCAGATGATCAACGAGGCGTGGAAGGAAATCTCGGCGCGAGAGGCCGCGTGATGGCGCCCGCGTCCCACCGCCAACCCGGCGCCGGTGCGCCCCCCCCGCGCGACCGCGTCCGGCTGGCCACCTACAACGTCGAATGGTTCAACGCGCTGTTCGACGACCGCGGCCGCCTGCTGGAGGATGGCGAACCCTCGGCACGCTACCGCATCTCGCGCGGGGAACAGCTGGGAGCGCTTGGCATCGTGTTCTCGGCGCTGGATGCCGATGGCGTGATGATCATCGAAGGCCCCGATACCAACGGCCGGCGCAGCACGGTGCGGGCGCTGGAGAACTTTGCCCGCGCCTATGGCCTGCGGGCGCGCAGCGCGATCCACGGCTTTGCCTCGGAGACCGAGCAGGAGATCGCCTTTCTTTTCGATCCCGACGTGCTGACGCCGCGCCACGATCCGCGCGGCGATGCCGCGGGCCGCAAGGGCAGCCGCGACGCGCCGCGCTTTGACGGCACCTTCCGCTATGACCTGGATACCGACATCGCGCCCGAACTGATCCGGTTTTCCAAGCCGCCGCTGGAACTTGCGGTGCGCGGGCCGGGCGGGCTGCAGCTGCGGCTGATCGGCGTGCACGCCAAGTCCAAGGCCCCGCACGGCGCCGAGGGCCGCGAGGCGATGATGCGGCTGTCGATCGAGAACCGCCGCAAGCAGCTGGCGCAGTGCATCTGGCTCCGCGCCCGGGTCGAGGAACACCTGGCCCGCGGCGAAAGCCTGGTGGTGCTGGGCGACTTCAACGACGGTCCCGGTCTGGACGAATTCGAAAAGCTGTTCGGCCGATCCGGGGTCGAGATCGTGATGGGCTGCGATGTGGCCCCGCCGCTGCGCCTGCGCGAACCCCATGCCGAGATGGCGCTGCAAAGCCGGGTCGGGCTGGCCCCGACCTCGGCCCGGTTCTACCTGGCGCCGGCGAAACGCTATTTCGAGGCGCTGCTGGATTTCGTCATGGTCTCGCCCGATCTGGCCGAGCGCGGGGCCGACTGGCGGATCTGGCATCCCTACAACGACCCCGGCGTGATGGCGGTTCCCGAACTGCGCGAGGCGGTGCTGCAGGCATCGGATCATTTCCCGGTGACGGTGGACCTGCCGATTGCCGCCCCCGTCGCGGCCGCACCCGCAAGGTGATTTGCACCGAGGCGCCGGCATCCCCATATTGCCGGGGTCGGATCGCCGAAGCCGAACCCATGGAGGAAGCCGCCATGACCCGCATGCCCTGGACGCCGGCCGCAGCCCTTGCCCTGTCGGCCGCCCTGGCCCTGCCCGCCGCCGCGCAGGAAGCCCCCGCCCCTGCCCCGGAGGACGACGGGTTCTCGCTGATGGAAGAGGGCGCAAAGCTGATCCTGCGCGGCATGATGAGCGAGATGGAGCCGGCGCTGGACGAGATGGGCAAGGCGCTGGAGGAGATGCAGCCGATGCTGGACGACCTTGGGCCGAAACTGGCAGAGCTGATGAAGATGATCGGCGATGTCCGCAACTACGAGGCGCCGGTGAAGCTGCCGAACGGCGATATCCTGATCCGCCGCAAACCCGACGCGCCCTTGACGCCGCCGCCCGGCCCGAACGGCCAGATCGACCTTTAGCAAAGCGGAATGGCCTTGCGGCCATAGGCCTTTCCTGTCGCCCTCGGGGGGTGCCCCCCTCGGGCATCTTGTCAGCCGCTGCACCCGGGCGACTGACCGGGCGCGCAGGACGGCGGGGGTTCGCTCCGCGGGGAGTATTTGCAAAAGAGCAAGGCTGCCCCTGCCTTGCTCTTTGAGAAATACTCAGCAGGGGGTCCGGGGGCGGCGCACGCCCCCGGCCTTGGCTTACACCCGGGCCTGGCGGATCAGGTCGAGGATCTCTTTCGCCGCCGCCGGGATGTTGGTGCCGGGGCCGAAGATCGCCTTGACGCCGGCACCCTTCAGGAAATCGTAGTCCTGCTGCGGGATCACGCCGCCGCAGATCACCAGGATATCGCCGGCGCCGCGGTCCTTCAGCGTCTGGATCAGTTTCGGCGCCAGGGTCTTGTGGCCCGCCGCCTGCGACGAGATGCCGATGACATGGACATCATTGTCGATGGCGTCCTGGGCGGCCTCTTCCGGGGTCTGGAACAGCGGGCCCACGTCGACGTCAAAGCCGATGTCGGCGAAGGCGGTGGCGATGACCTTGGCGCCGCGGTCGTGGCCGTCCTGGCCCATCTTGACCACCAGCATCCGCGGGCGGCGGCCTTCGTCCCTGGCAAAGGCCTCGACATCGCGCTGGATCTGTTCAAAGCCGGCGTCGCCTTCGTAGGCGGCGCCGTAGACCCCGGCCAGCGTCTTCACTTCCGCGCGGTGGCGGCCGAATACCTTTTCCATGGCGTCACTGATCTCTCCGACTGAGGCCCGGGCGCGGGCGGCTTCGACGGCGGCTTGCAGCAGGTTGCCGC
>JAGPCN010000326.1 GCA_018058035.1 Fuscovulum sp. | reverse complement strand
CGGTCACCGCGGTCAACGCCCTCTAGCGAGGACGCCTGCCCCGCATCCAGGATCTCCCAGACCACGGCCCCCGGGGCGATCAGCGCGACCAGCCGCGCCTGTTCGGCGTGATGCGCCGGGTTGTCGTGCACCTCGCCCAGGACATAGACATCCATCCCCGGCGGCGGCACCACCTCGGCCCGCAAGGGCCATGCCAACACCCCCGCCAGCAGCACCGCAAGGGCCAGCGCCCTGCCCATCACGCCGACAGAAAGTGCCGGACTTCGGGCGACTGGGTCTCAAGCCGCTTGCGCATCTTGGCATAGGCCGCGGCCTCAAGCTGGCGGATGCGCTCTTTCGACAGGCCCAGCTCTTCGCCCAGCGATTCCAGCGTGCGGCCGTCGCCGTTCAGCCGCCGCTCGATCACGATATAGCGTTCGCGCGCCGACAGCCCGGCCAGCGCCGCGGCCAGCCAGCCGCGCAGCTGCAGGCGGTCATGCGCGCCCTCGACCGCTTCGGCACCCGCGCCATTGGTGTCTTCCAGCACGTCGATCCATTCGCGGCCATCCTCGTCGGCGGCCTGCGGCGCGTTCAGCGACAGGTCCGACCCCGCCAGCCGCCCCGCCATCATCTCGACATCGGCCAGCGGCACGCCCAGGTCCTCGGCCACCCGGCGGCGCAGCTCGGACGGGTCGGGGGATTCACCGCGTTCGGCGGCTTCGCGCGCCAGCTTGGCCTCGATCCGGCGCATGTTGAAGAACAGCGACTTCTGCGACGAGGTCGACCCGGTCCGCACCAACGACCAGTTTCGCATCACGTGGTCCTGCACGCTGGCCTTGATCCACCACACCGCATAGGTGGAAAACCGCACGCCACGGTCGGGGTCGAACTTTTCGGCCGCCTTCATCAGGCCCACCGACGCCTCCTGGATCAGGTCGCCCATCGAGGCGCCATAGCGGCGGAACTTCGACGCCACGCTGACCGCAAGGCGCATGTAGGCCATCACCAGCCGGTGCAGCGCGCGCTGGTCGCCGTGGTCGCGCCAGGCGCGCGCCAAAGCGGCCTCGGTCTCGGCATCCAGCAACTCGGCGCGCATGGCTTGGCGCGACATGCCCTGACCGCTATATCCGTCCAGTGCCATGACACCCCCCGCAAGGTTGTTTCCCCTTCTACGGACCCAAGGCTTGACCGGATCACCTGTTCCCCCGGATCGTTTCACCCTGGTCACCGGCGGCGCCCGGTCGGGCAAGTCGACCCATGCCGAGGCGCTGGCTAGCGCCACAGGCCGGCCGCGCCGCTACATCGCCACCGCCCAGGCCTGGGATGACGAGATGGCCGACCGCATCGCCCGCCACCGCGCGCAGCGCGGGCCGGGCTGGACCACGGTCGAGGCGCCGCTGGACCTGTGCGGCGCGCTGGCCCAGGCCACGGCGGCCGAGGTGGTGCTGGTCGATTGCCTGACGCTGTGGCTGACCAACCACATGCTGGCGGGCCACGACCTGGCCGCCCAGGCCGGGCAGCTGGCGCAGGCGTTGGCCGCCTGCCCGGCCCCGGTGATCGCGGTGACGAACGAGGTCGGCTGGGGCATCGTGCCGGAAAACGCGCTGGCCCGCGCCTTCCGCGACGAACAGGGCCGGCTGAACCAGCGCCTGGCCGCACAGGCCGACCGCGTCGTCGCCGTGCTCTGCGGCCTGCCTCTGGTGCTGAAGTGACGCGCTTCTGGCTGGTCCGCCACGGGCCCACCCATGCGAAAACCATGGTCGGCTGGTCCGACCTGCCCGCCGACCTGTCGGACAGCGCGGCGCTGGCCCGCCTGTCGGCCCACCTGCCCGCCAAGGCGCCGGTGATCTCGTCGGACCTGTCGCGCGCCGTCGCCACCGCCGACCGGCTGGCCCCTCGCCACCGCCTGCCCCACGACCCCGCCTTGCGCGAGTTGCACTTCGGCCAGTGGGAGATGCGCCCCTTCGCCGAGGTGGAATCCGAGACGCCCGACCTGATCCATCGCTTCTGGGACGACCCCGGCGACACCCGCGCCCCCGGCGGCGAAAGCTGGAACGACCTTTGCGCCCGCACCTGGGCCGCGCTTGACCGCCTGCAGGGGATGGCCCGCGACGTGATCGTCGTCGCCCATTTCGGCCCCATCGTCGCCGCCCTGCAACGCGCCGGCGGCACCACGGCCTACGAAGCCTTCGCCAACCGCATCGACCCGCTGTCGATCACCTCCGTGACGCTGCTGCCAAGAGGCAGCATCCACGCGATCAATCACGCCCCGTGATGATCGCCACCACGGGAATTCGTTTCCCCGCGGCCCGCCTCGCGCCTAAGCAGGGCCGACAGACGGAGAAACCCATGACCTATGACCTCGTGATCGGCGACCGCGCCTATTCCAGCTGGAGCCTGCGCGGCTGGCTTCTGTTCGACGCCTTCGGCATCCCGGTGAAAACCCACTCCGCCCGGCTTTACACCGACGAACTGGCCACGATGCTGCGCGACTACTTCCCCGCAAAGACCGCCCCCACCATGCGCACGCCGGACGGCAGCATCGTGCCCGAAACCATCGCGATTGCCGAGGAACTGGCCACCCGCCACCCGCAGGCCGGGCTCTGGCCCACGGCCCCCCACGCCCGCGCCACTGCCCGCGTGCTTGCGGCCGAGATGCACGCGGGCTTCACCGCGCTCCGCAGCCACTGCCCGATGAACCTGCGCGTCAGCTACACCGACTGCGCGCCGCCCGCCGAGGTTCTGAACGACCTCGCCCGCCTGGAAACCCTGTGGTCCTGGGCCCGGCAGACGACCGGGTCGCAGACCCCCTGGCTCTGCGGCGCCTATTCGGCGGCCGAAGCCTTTTTCGCCCCCGTCGCCACCCGCATCGCCACCTACAACCTGCCCGTCGGGCCGAACGCGATGGCCTATGTCCAGGCCCACCTGGCGCACCCCTCCTTCCGCCGCTGGCGCGCCATGGGCCTGGTCGACGGCGCCGACCAGGAACTCTACCGCCGCGACTACCCCCGCCGAGACTGGCCGGGGCCGCGCCCCCTGCCCGCCCGCGCCGTCGAGGGAACGGCGGCCGAAAACGCCACCTGCCCCTATTCCGGCCGGCCCGTCACCCATGTGATGGGCCTGCAGGGCCGCCGCTTCGGCTTTTGCAACGCCTTCTGCCGCGACAAGACCGTGGCCGACCCCGAGGCCTGGCCAGACGCCATGGCGCTGCTGCGCGGGTGAAGCGGCCCCCCGATTTTCGTCGAAAATCGGAAACCCCTCCGTTGGTTACCGTTCGTTAACCTTTGCCGCCTACCGATTAACCATCATTAAGGGGCGGTCATGGTGGCACGGGCCTATACGGTGGCCTTCGAAGGGGTCGAGGCGCGGATGGTCGAGGTGCAGTGCTCGGTAACCACCGGGTCGTCGGCCTTCAACCTGGTCGGCCTGCCCGACAAGGCGGTCAGCGAAGCGCGCGAACGGGTGCGCGCGGCGCTGAACGCGCTGTCGATCGCGCTGCCCTCGCGGCGGATCACGGTGAACCTGTCGCCCGCCGACCTGCCGAAAGAGGGCTCGCATTTCGACCTGCCGATCGCGCTTGCCCTGCTGGCCGAGCTTGAGATCATCCCGCGCGACGAAGTCGAACATACCGTCGCCATGGGCGAGCTGTCGCTGGACGGCCGCCTGATGCCGGTGGTGGGCGCCCTGCCCGCCGCCATGGCCGCGGCCGAGGAAGACCGCGCGCTCCTCTGCCCCCGCGCCTGCGGCGCCGAGGCCGCCTGGGTCGGCGCAACCGAAGTGCTGGCCGCCG
>JAGPCN010000325.1 GCA_018058035.1 Fuscovulum sp. | reverse complement strand
CGCCCCAAGGGGCGCGCTGTCCGAAGGCGGGGCTGTCCAGCGATGGCACCCCCCGAAACGCCGGAAACGGGGCCGCAGGACGCGGAGGAATGGAAGGGAAAGACCCATGTTTGCGGTCCTCAAGACCGGCGGCAAGCAATACAAGGTGCAGGCGGGCGACGTTCTGCGCGTGGAAAAGCTTGATGCCGCCGCTGGCGACAAGATCCAGTTCAACGACATCCTGATGGTGGGCGCCACCGTCGGGGCGCCCATGGTGGCCGGTGCGGCCGTCCAGGCCGAGGTCATCGACCAGATCAAGGGCGAAAAGACCATCAGCTACCACAAGCGCCGCCGCAAGCATTCGTCGCAGCGCACCCGGGGCCACCGCCAGCACCTGACGCTGGTGCGGATCACCGACGTGCTGGAGACGGGCGCCGATGGCTCGGGCGTCAAGGCCGCAACCGGCACTGCCGACGCTCGCCGCGCCGCGCATGAGGCGCCGGGCGCCGCCAAGCCGGCAAAGCCTGCCAAGGCCGAAGCTGCCGCCCCCGTGGCCGAAGCGGCCGCCGAGAAACCGAAGCGCGCCCGCAAGGCCGCTGAAGCGAAGGAGTAACACCCCATGGCACACAAGAAGGCAGGCGGTTCGTCCCGCAACGGTCGCGACAGCGCCGGTCGCCGTCTGGGCGTGAAGCTCTATGGCGGCCAGTCGGCTGTTCCCGGCAACATCATCTGCCGCCAGCGCGGCACCACCTGGTTCCCGGGTGAAGGCGTGGGCATGGGCACCGACCATACCATCTTCGCCACCGTCGAGGGCAAGGTGACTTTCAAGAAGGGCCTCAAGGGCCGCACCTTCATTTCGGTGCTTCCCGCTGCGGAGGCCGCCGAGTAAGCCGGAAAACCTTTACATTCCGCATGTATCGGGGGGATCGGCTGAAAAAGCCGGTCCCTTTCCTCATTTCCGCCCCGGAAAGGCCGGGGACGGGGTGAAAAACCGGGCTTTGGCCCCCACATGCGCTTCAGGAGGAGGAAGCCATGGTTCTGGACATCCTTCCGGCCGAGGCCGGGCAGATCGCGGCGGGCCGGTTCGTGCTGCGGCCGATGCGTCCCTCGGATTCGGGGCTGATCGCGCATCACGCCGCCGACCGGCGGCTGGCCGAGGCGACGCAGAACATCCCGCACCCCTTCCCGCCGGGCGCTGCCGAGGCCTTCGTGGCGCGCGCGATCAAGCATGAGCGGCCGGGGTCGGTCTGGGTGATGGACGGCGCGCTGACCGGCCTTTCCGAGCTTCTGGGCGTGATCAGCCTGAAGCCGATGGAGATGAAGGCGGGGCAGGGCGGCCAGTCCGAAGTGGCCTATTGGGTCGCCCCCGCGTTCTGGAACACCGGCATCGCCTCGGAAGCCGTGCGCGCGCTGATTGCTGCCAACCCGCTGGGCGACCGCACCTACTTCGCCGAGGTGTTCCAGGACAACCCCGGCTCGGCCCGAGTGCTGACCAACCAGGGCTTCCAGTATCTGGGCGACGCCGAGGCGTTTTCGGTTGCACGCAACGCCCGGGTGCCGACCTGGACCTACATCCGCAAGCTGGGCTGAACCGACCGGCCTGGAGCCGGAATTCGCGCGAATTCCGGTACGATTTCCGCGCGGAAATCGGCTCCCGGCCGCTCCCGTGCGCGGAAACTGCCCCCTTCGGCGCGGGCCTGCGCGCTTGAGCCTGCGCCGCCGATCCTGTATCGCGCAATCATCCCAGCGAAAGCCCGCGTCCCATGAAGTTCCTCGACCTTGCCAAAGTCTACATCCGCTCGGGCGGCGGCGGGGCCGGCTGCGCCAGCTTCCGGCGCGAGAAGTTCGTGGAGTTCGGCGGGCCCGACGGGGGCGACGGCGGCCATGGCGGGTCGGTCTGGGCCGAGGCGGTCGAGGGGTTGAACACCCTTATCGACTATCGCTACCAGCAGCATTTCTTTGCCAAGAACGGCCAGCCGGGCATGGGCAACCAGAAGACCGGCCGCTCGGGCGAGGATATCGTGCTGAAGGTTCCGCTGGGCACCGAGATCCTGGACGAGGACGAGGAAACTGTCATCGCCGACCTGACCGAACCCGGCCAGCGCGTCTGTCTGGCCGAAGGGGGGAACGGCGGCTGGGGCAACCTGCGGTTCAAGACCTCGACCAACCGGGCGCCGGCGCGGGCAAATCCGGGGCAGGAGGGGGTGGAGCGCACGATCTGGCTGCGGCTGAAGCTGATCGCCGATGCGGGTCTGGTCGGCCTGCCCAATGCCGGGAAAAGCACCTTCCTGGCCGCCGTCTCGAATGCGCGCCCCAAGATCGCGGACTATCCCTTCACCACGCTGGTGCCCAATCTGGGCGTGGTCGGCATCGACGGGCATGAATTCGTCATGGCTGACATTCCGGGCCTGATCGAGGGCGCCAGCGAGGGCCGGGGCCTGGGCATGCAGTTCCTGGCCCATGTCGAGCGCTGCAAGGTCCTGTTGCATCTGGTGGATGGCACGTCGTCGACAATCACCAAGGATTTCAAGACGATCGTGACCGAACTTGAAGCCTATTCCGAAGTTCTGGGCGACAAGCCGCGGATCGTGGCGCTGAACAAGGTCGACGCGATGGACGCCCGCCAGATCAGCGATCGCCGTCGCGCGCTCGAAAAGGCCAGCGGCGGGCCGGTGCATGTGATCTCGGGCGTCTCGGGCAAGGGCCTGCCCGAGGTGCTGCGCACGATCTACGCCTGCATCCGCGCCGAGGATTCGGTCGAGGAGCGTGGCGCATGGCAACCCTGACGTTGCGGGCCCCCGAGATCCGGGCGGCGAAGCGGCTGGTGGTCAAGATCGGCTCGGCGCTGCTGGTGGACCGGGCGCGCGGGCTGAAGCAGGCCTGGCTCTCGGCGCTGGCGCTGGACGTGGCCGAGGCCAAGGTGCGCGGCACCGATGTGGTGCTGGTGTCCTCGGGGTCGATTGCGCTGGGGCGCAAGGTGCTGGGCCTGGGAGATGGCGTGCTGACGCTGGAGCAGAGCCAGGCGGCGGCGGCGGTCGGCCAGATCCGCCTGGCCCGCGCCTATGAGGAGGTGCTGGCCCCGCATGGCATCACCACGGCTCAGGTGCTGGTGACGCTGGAAGACACCGAGGACCGGCGCCGCTACCTGAACAGCCGCGCCACGATGGAGACGCTGCTGTCCCTGAGCGTCGTGCCGATCGTGAACGAGAACGACACGGTGGCAACTGACGAAATCCGGTTCGGTGACAATGACCGCCTGGCGGCACAGATCGCGGTGACGGTGGGGGCCGACCAGCTGGTCCTGCTGTCCGACGTTGATGGCTTCTACACCGCGAACCCCAAGGAAGACGCCAGCGCCATCCGGTTCGACGTCGTCGACACCATCACGCCCGAGATCGAGGCGATGGCGGGCGACCCGATCAGCGGCCTGTCGAAGGGCGGCATGAAGACCAAGCTCCTGGCCGCCAAGACCGCCGTCGCCGGCGGCTGCGCCATGGCGATCATGGAGGGCTCGACCCTGCGCCCGCTCAAGGCGCTGGCCGAGGGCGCGGCGCGCACCTGGTTCGTGCCCGCGGCCGACCCCCAGGTGGCGCGCAAGCGCTGGATCAACGCAATGAAGCCCAGGGGCGAACTGGTGCTGGATGCCGGCGCCGTGGCGGCCCTGCGGGCCGGCAAAAGCCTGCTGCCGGCCGGTGTGACCAAGATCACCGGCAGTTTCGGGCGCGGAGAGCCGGTGGCGATCCTGTCGCCCGAGGGCGTGGTTCTGGCCAAGGGCCTGGTGCGCTATACCAG
>JAGPCN010000324.1 GCA_018058035.1 Fuscovulum sp. | reverse complement strand
AAACCGGGGGCCGAGATCCACGGCTACGAACCCACCCCCGGCGACCTCGTGGCCGCGCAGGACGCCGACCTGATCCTGTGGAACGGCCTCAATCTCGAACGCTGGTTCGAACAGTTCCTGTCGAACCTCGGCCCCATCCCCTCGGCCACCCTGTCCGAGGGCATCACCCCCCTGCCGATCCGCGAAGGCGCTTATGAGGGCAAGCCGAACCCCCACGCCTGGATGTCGCTGGAAAACGCGATGATCTATGTCGACAACATCGCCACGGCGCTGTCGGCCGCCGACCCGGCCAACGCCGCCGCCTATGCCGCCAACGCCACCGCCTACAAAGACCGCCTTTCCGCCGCGATAGAGCCTTTGCGCGCCGAAATCGACGCCCTGCCGGCCGATCGCCGCTGGCTGGTCACCTGCGAGGGCGCGTTTTCCTACCTCGCCCGCGACCTTGGCCTGACCGAGGTCTACCTCTGGCCGATCAACGCCGACGCCACCGGCACCCCCCGCCAGGTGCAATCCGTGATCGACACCGTCACCGAACACGCCATTCCCGTCGTCTTCTGCGAAAGCACGGTGAACACCGACCCCGCCGAACAGGTCGCCCGCGAAACCGGCGCGGCCTATGGCGGTGTCCTCTACGTCGACAGCCTCTCGGACGAAGGCGGCCCCGTGCCCACCTACCTCGACCTCCTCCGCGTCACGACCGAAACCGTGGCGCAGGGCCTTTCCGGCGCCGCGCCGTGACCGCACTCCTCCCCCCCGATGCGCCAGAGGCCGGGCTTTCCGCCCGCGCGGTATCGGTCACTTACCGCAACGGCGTCACCGCCCTTACCAACGCCAGCTTCGCCATCCCCCGCGGCTCCATCGCCGCCCTTGTCGGCGTCAACGGCGCGGGCAAATCGACCCTGTTCAAGGCGATCATGGGCTTTCTGCCGCTCTCCGCCGGGCAGATCACCATCCTTGGCCAACCCGTCCGCGCCGCCCTGAAATCCGGCCTCGTCGCCTATGTCCCCCAGGCCGAGGAGGTGGACTGGTCCTTCCCCGTCCTCGTCGAAGACGTGGTGATGATGGGCCGCTACGGCCGCATGGGTTTCCTTCGCCGCCCCACCGCCACCGACCGCGAAGCCGTCACCGCCGCCCTCTCCCGCGTTGGCATGACCGATTACCGCCACCGCCAGATCGGCGAACTTTCCGGCGGCCAGAAGAAGCGCGTCTTCCTTGCCCGCGCGCTGGCCCAGGAAGGCCAGGTCATCCTTCTTGACGAACCCTTCACCGGCGTCGACGTCCAGACGGAAGAGGCGATCATCACCCTTCTCCGCGCCCTGCGCGACGAAGGAAAGGTGATGCTCGTCTCCACCCACAACCTCGGCTCCGTCCCGGAATTCTGCGACCAGACCGTGCTGGTCAAGGGCACCGTCCTGAACTACGGCCCCACGGAAACCACCTTCACCCGCGACAACCTTGAACGCGCCTTCGGCGGCGTCCTGCGCCACTTCGTCCTGGGCGGCACCGACCTGCACGACGACGAAGACAGCCGCAAGGTCACCATCCTCACCGACGACGAACGCCCCTTCGTCACCTACGACGACCGCACCCGCACCCAAAGCCCAAAGGCATGAGCGAACTTCTCCTCCCCTTTCAGTATTCCTACATGCTGAACGCGATGTGGGTCTCGGCACTTGTCGGGGCCGTCTGCGCTTTCCTGTCCGCCTACCTGATGCTGAAAGGCTGGTCCCTGATCGGCGATGCGCTGTCGCATTCCATCGTGCCGGGCGTCGCCGGGGCCTACATGCTGGGCCTGCCCTTCGCGCTTGGGGCCTTCCTTGCGGGCGGGCTGGCCGCCGGGGCCATGCTGTTCCTGAACCAGCGCACGGGGCTCAAGGAAGACACGATCATCGGCCTGATCTTCACCTC
Organism: Fuscovulum sp.; assembly: GCA_018058035.1. Classification (GTDB taxonomy): domain Bacteria; phylum Pseudomonadota; class Alphaproteobacteria; order Rhodobacterales; family Rhodobacteraceae; genus Pseudogemmobacter. The sequence continues at coordinate 1,894 of JAGPCN010000324.1, read as the reverse complement.
CTTCTTCGGGCTGGGGCTCTTCATGGTCTCGGTCTCTCCGGTGCCGATCAACGTGCAGACCATCGTGATGGGCAACATCCTCGCCATCTCGCCCTCTGACACATTGCAACTGGCGATCATCGGCTTCGTCTCGCTGGCGATCCTGCTGGCAAAGTGGAAAGACCTGATGGCCGCCTTCTTCGATGAGGCACACGCAAGGTCCATCGGCCTACGCCCCGGCCTCCTGCGGCTGGTGTTCTTCACCCTCCTGTCCGCCTCTTGCGTCGCCGCCCTGCAGACCGTCGGGGCCTTCCTCGTCATCGCCATGGTCGTCACCCCCGGCGCCACCGCCTACCTGCTGACCGACCGCTTCCCCCGCCTGCTGGCCCTCTCGGTCGCCATCGGCACGCTGACCTGCTTCCTCGGGGCCTACCTGTCATTCTTCCTCGATGGTGCCACCGGCGGCGTCATCATCTGCCTGCAGACACTGATCTTCCTTCTCGCCTTCACCTTCGCGCCAAAGCACGGCTACCTTGCCGCCCGCCGCCGCGCGGCCCAGGCACGGGGGGCGTGATGGACTGGCTCCTGTCCCCCTTCCACTTCCCCTTCATGCAGAACGCCTTCCTTGCGGCCGCCCTGATCGCCCCGCCCACCGCGCTGCTCTCCTGCCTCCTGGTGCTGAAAGGCTGGAGCCTGATGGGAGACGCGATTTCCCACGCCACCCTGCCCGGCATCGTCATCGCCTATGTCGCGGGCGTGCCGCTGGTGCTGGGGGCCTTTGCCGCCGGCATGGCCTGCGCGCTGGCCGTCGGCTTTCTCGGCGACAACAGCCGGGTGAAACGTGACACCGTGATGGGCGTGGTGTTCTCGGGCATGTTCGGCCTGGGAATCGTCCTTTACACCTGGACCGAAACCGACCTGCACCTTGACCACATCCTCTTCGGCAACATCCTAGGCATCGGCCCCGCCGATCTGGGCACCGCCGCCGTCGTCGCGCTGGTGGTCACCGCAGCCCTGCTGGCGAAACGCCGCGACCTCTTGCTTTGCGCCTTCGACGCAGCGCAGGCGGGCGCGCTGGGCCTGCCGGTCAAGGCACTGCACTACGGCCTGCTGGCGCTGATCTCGCTGACCATCGTCGCCACGCTGAAATCGGTGGGGCTGATCCTCGCCATCGGCCTTCTGATCGCGCCGGGGGCCATCGCCTTCCTGCTGACGCGCCGGTTCGACGCCATGCTGGCCGTCGCCGTGGCGGTGACGCTGGCCGCCATGGTCGGCGGCGTCTGGCTGTCGTTCCACCTGAACAGCGCGCCCGCGCCGACGATCATCCTGCTTCTGACGGCGGCCTTCCTGCTGGCCTTCGCCGCCCAGCAGATCCGCGCCGCCCGCAGCACCCGGTAACCGCGGCCCTCAGGCCGTCCGCCCCCGCGCGATCCGCAGGAATTGCACCAGCCGCGCCTTTCCCGGCCCGGCATGGGGCCGGTGCCAGGTCTCGCGCGCAGCCCGGGCCAGCCGCATGAAGTGCTTGACCCGCGCCCCGGTCGAGGCCTTGCGATGGTCTGCCAGATGCTTGCTCATGGTCCGCTCTCCCTCAGGTGGCGGCACCCTAGCATGATTCCCCGCGCCGACCCACCCCGTCATCCTGCACCTGCGAAAGCCTGCCCAGGGCCCACTCCGCCGCCTCGGCCACCACCGGGTCGTCATCGGCCAACCGCGCCTGGGCCACCGGGATCAGCGCCGCCATCCCCGAATTGCCCACCGCATAAAGCACGTTGCGCACGAACCGCCCCCGCCCGATCCGCTTGATCGGGCTGCCGGCAAACCGCGCCCGGAACCCCGCATCGTCCAGCACCGCCAATTCGGCCAGTTCCGGCAACCCCACCCGCGGCTGATACCCCACCTCGCGCGCGGCCACCGC
>JAGPCN010000323.1 GCA_018058035.1 Fuscovulum sp. | reverse complement strand
CGCGCCCCTCGCCGCCCGAGATCGTGTCGTCGCCTGCCCCGCCGGCCAGCACATCCGCGCCGTTGCCGCCCCAGATGCGGTCGTTGCCCTCGCCGCCGTCGATGCGGTCGGAACTGTCGCCGCCGCCAATCTCGTCGTTGCCCGCATCGCCGTTCAGCGTGTCGGCGCCCATGTCGCCATAGATCGTGTCGTTGCCGTCGCCGCCCGAAACCAGATTGGCCCCCAGCCCCGCGCCGATCTCGTCGCTGCCGGCGCCGCCCTGGACGGTGTCGTTGCCGTCGCCCGCCCAGATCCGGTCGGCGCCGAAGCCGCCGTCCAGCAGGTCGTCGCCATAGCCGCCGCCCAGATCGTCGTTGCCCGCCCCGCCATAAAGCGAATCGCGGCCGTCGTCGCCATACAGCGTGTCGTCGCCCGCCTCGCCGTACATCCGGTCATACCCGGTGCCGCCGCCCGAGACGTCGTTCCCGGTGCCGCCATAGACCGTGTCGTGGCCTTCTCCGGACCAGATCTCGTCATCGCCCGCGCCGGCCAGGAACTGCTCGTTGCGGGCCTTGGCGAAGACCTCGCTGTAGTCGCCACTGTGCAGAACCTCGGACACATCCGACCCGTAGACCATGTTCTGGCCGTTCAGGAAATAGTTCAGCCAGCCCGCCACGTCGTCGGCCAGTTCGTTCGCATTGCCGTCCTCGTTCACGAAGCGGCCGGCGATGATGTCAAAGCCGTAGTGGTAGATCGCATCGGCCACCGTATCGACGAACTTGCGGCCCTGGAACATCAGGTTGCCGCCATCGTTCTGCAGCAGGTGAAAGCCGGTCTCGCCGGACCATTCGTCGTCGCCGTGGTGCAACAGGAAGGTGTTGTAAGTGGTGCCGTCGGCCTGCACCCGATCCGACAGCAGTTGCAGGTCGGCGCCGGTGATCCGCCCGTCGGCGTTCAGCCCCAGTTCGGCGAACAGCGCCAGGATCTGTGCGTTCAGCGCCTCGGCAGCGGCCAGGCCCGCCTGCAGATCGGCCGCAGAGACGCCCGCCGTCAGGCCGGTGTCGCGGGTCAGGGCAGTGGTCAGGCTGGTCAGAGTGGCGGCCATGTCGGTCTCCCGGGTTGCGGTCCCCCCCGCCCCGTGGCCTTGCCGCGGAATTGGGACGGAATGATGGAGGTGATGCGGCAACTTTGGGCTGCCGAAAGCGCTGCGCCCTGCCGGGTCGGCAGCGCTGCGGGATGCTGGAGGAAAAGCGGCGGGCCGGGCAAACCGGCGCGCGTGCAAGTGGCAGAAAGGCGCCGCGGCCCGGGCCGGGTTTGGGCGACCCGGCGCGCAGCCTTGGGCGGATTACCGCCCGAAGCGGCCCTTCAGCGCGTCGGAAAAGGCGTTGCCGCCCTGCCCTTTCGGCCCGGCCTCGGTCCGGCCCCTGGGCGCCGGCACCTTCGGGCGGTCGTCGCGGGGGGCCGGGGCACCGCCGCCGTCCTTCCGCATGGTCAGGCCGATGCGCTTGCGGGGCACGTCGACCTCGGTCACCCGCACCTGCACCACGTCGCCCGCCTTGACCACCTCGTGCGGGTCTTTCACGAAGCGGTCGGCCAGTTGGCTGACATGCACCAGCCCGTCCTGGTGCACCCCGATATCGACGAAGGCGCCAAAGGCCGCGACGTTGGTCACCGTGCCTTCCAGAGCCATGCCGGGCTTCAGGTCGGTGATCTCATGCACGCCTTCGGTGAAGGTGGCGGTGCGAAAGCTGGGTCGCGGGTCGCGGCCGGGTTTCTCCAGTTCCGCCAGGATGTCCTTCACCGTGGGCAGGCCGAACCTTTCGTCCACGAATGCCGACGGGTTCAGTTTCTTCAGCGCCGCGCCGTCGCCCATCAGGCTGCGGATGTCGCGGCCGCAGGCGGCGACGATCTTGCGCGCGACCTCATAGGCCTCGGGGTGGACGGAACTGGCGTCCAGAGGTTCCTTGCCGCCGGTGATGCGCAGGAACCCCGCCGCCTGTTCAAAGGCCTTCGGTCCCAGCCGCGCGACCTTCAACAGCTCGCGCCGGGTGGCGAAGGGGCCGTTCTGGTCGCGATGCGCCACGATCGCCTCGGCCAGCCCCGGGCCGACGCCGGACACCCGCGCCAAGAGCGGGGCCGAGGCGGTATTCAGATCGACCCCCACCGCGTTCACGGCATCCTCGACCACCGCATCCAGGGACCGCGCCAGGCGGTGCTGGTCGACGTCGTGCTGATACTGGCCAACACCAATGCTCTTTGGTTCGATTTTCACAAGCTCGGCCAGCGGATCCTGCAATCTGCGCCCAATCGAGACCGCGCCACGCAAGGAAACGTCAAGTCCGGGGAATTCCTTCGCCGCCAGTTCCGAGGCCGAATAGACCGAGGCCCCGGCCTCGCTGACCACCACCTTGACCGGCTTTTCCGTCCCCGGCATCAGCGCCAGCAGGTCGGCCACCAGCTTTTCCGTCTCGCGGCTGGCGGTGCCGTTGCCGATGGCGATCAGCTTCACTCCATGCGCCCCGATCAGCCGGGCCAGCGCAACTTGCGCGCCGCGCAGGTCGTTCTTCGGCTGGAACGGATAGACTGTGTCGGTCGCCAGAACCTTGCCGGTCGCATCGACCACCGCGACCTTGACGCCGGTGCGGATGCCGGGGTCCAGGCCCATCGTCGCCTTGCCACCGGCCGGCGCGGCCAGAAGCAAGTCCTTGAGGTTGCGGGCAAAGACACGGATCGCCTCGGCCTCGGCCGCCTCGCGCAATTCGGCCATCAGGTCCAGCGTCAGGCTGGTCTTCAGCTTGACCCGCCAGGACCAGCCGGCGGCCTCGCGCAGCCAGCGGTCGCCCGCGCCCGCACTCCCTGCGCCAAGCGCGGCGCCGCAGGCGCGTTCCGCCGGGCTTTCCCCGCGCGGGGCATCCGCATCCACCTCCAGGTCCAGCGACAGGACATCTTCGTTGCGGCCGCGCAGCATGGCCAGCACGCGGTGCGAAGGGGCGCCCGCAAAGAGCTCGGAATGGGCGAAGTAGTCGCTGAACTTGGCCCCCGGCTGTTCCTTGCCCTCGACCACCTTCGCCACCAGCCGCCCCACCTTGCGCATGTGGTCGCGCAACCGGCCCAGCAGGGCCGCGTTCTCTGACAGCCCCTCGGCCAGGATATCCCGCGCGCCTTCCAGCGCCGCCTTGGCATCGGCGAAACCCTCGGACAGGAAACCGCCGGCCAGACCAGCGGGATCGGCCACCCGGTCGGCCAGGATCGCATCGACCAGGCCCTGCAACCCGGCCTCGCGCGCGATCATCGCCTTGGTGCGGCGTTTCGGCTTGTAGGGCAGGTAGATATCCTCAAGCTCGGCCTTGGTGCCGGCCCCGGCGATGGATTTCGCCAGCGCCTCGGTCATCTTGCCCTGGCCGGTGATCGATTCGACGATCGCCGCGCGCCGCGCCTCAAGCTCGCGCAGGTAGCCCAGCCGCTCCTCAAGCCGGCGCAGCTGTGTGTCGTCCAGGCCCCCCGTCACCTCCTTGCGGTAACGCGCGACGAAGGGAACCGTCGCGCCGCCGTCCAGCAACTCCACCGCCGACACGACCTGGGACGGATTGGCGCCGATCTCGGCGGCGATGATCTGGGGAATGCGGGCAAGGCTCATGCGAATCCTCCACGGGGCGCGGAGGGCAGACCATAGCCACCCGGCACGGCCCCGCAAGGGCGGGCTTCAGGGCTTTGCGATGAAGGGGGGATGGTACAGCCTCCCCGGCTCGAACGGGGGACCCCCAGATCCACAATCTGGTGCTCTAACCAACTGAGCTAAGGCTGCACTCGCGGGGCATTTACGCCGCCGGGGGGACGATT
>JAGPCN010000322.1 GCA_018058035.1 Fuscovulum sp. | reverse complement strand
CCCCCCATGCCCGCACCTGCCACGCGCAGGAAGACCATTTCGTGCCCCTGTTCGCCGCCCTCGGCGCGGCCGAGGCCGAACCGGCGACCATGGTCTATCACGACACCGGCCTGTTCGGCGGCGTCACCGCCTCCAGCTACCGGATCGGCTGACGGCCGGCGCGGCCTCTGCATCGGGTGTTGACTCCGGCCCAGGCCGGAGTCTCACTGGATCAAGGAGTTGCCGCGGGGGTCCGATGCCGTCATCCGCCGTTCCGCCAGAAGACTCGGCCCTGCCGAACCGCATCACGCTGCCGCGCATGGCAACCGTCGTGGGCGCGGCGGCGGTGCTTTATGTCGCCCAGGACGTGTTCCTGCCCATCGCGCTGTCGATGCTGATCGCCTTTGCGCTGTCGCCCGTGGTCTTGCGCGGGCGTCGGCTGGGGCTGGGCCACCTGACCTCGGTTCTGGCGGCCTCGACGCTGGCCTTTGCGGCGATCGGGCTGTTCGGGCTGGTGGTGTTCAGCCAGCTGGCCGAACTGGCGCTGAACCTGCCGGCGTTCCAGGCCAACATCATGGCCAAGCTGAACGACCTGCAGGCCGCCGGCGGCGACAGCGGGCTGGTGTCGCGGCTGATGGACATGGTCAGCGCGATCTCGTCCGAAATCGGCGCCGCGGTGCCCAGCGAACCCGCCGACAAGCCGCTGGCGGTCGAGGTGGTGCAGCCGACCAACGCGCTGGACCTGCTGGAAAGCCTGATCCTGCCGCTGGTCAGCCCGGTGGCCACCTCGGGCCTTGTCGTGGTGCTGGTGATCTTCATGCTGCTGGAGCGCGAGCATCTGCGCGACCGCTTCATCCGGCTGGTCGGCGCCGCCGACCTGCACCGCACCACCCAGGTGCTGGAAGAGGCGGGCGGCCGGGTCGCCAACTACCTGCTGATGCAGCTTCTGGTGAATGCGATCTACGCCCTGCCGATCGGCATCGGCCTGTGGCTGATCGGGGTGCCGAATGCCCCGCTCTGGGGCCTGCTGACTCTGGTGCTGCGCTTTGTGCCCTATATCGGGTCGGTGCTGGCCGCGGCATTCCCGCTGTTCCTGGCCTTTGCGGTGGCGCCCGACTGGTCGGCGGTGATCTGGACCGCGGTGCTGTTCGTGGCGGTCGAGGCCGTCACCTCGAACGTGATCGAGCCCTGGCTTTACGGCGCCAACACCGGGGTCAGTTCGCTGGCGATCATCGTCGCGGCGGTGTTCTGGACGTTTCTCTGGGGCCCCCTGGGGCTGGTGCTGTCGACGCCGCTGACGGTCTGCCTGGTCGTCCTGGGCCGCCACATCCCGCAGTTCGAGCTGTTCGACATCCTGTTCGGCGACGAACCCGTGCTGGCGGCGCATCAGCGACTGTACCAGCGCCTTTTGGCCGGTGACGCGATCGAGGCCACCGCCCGCGCCGAAGAGGCGCTGGAAGAAATGGGGGCCGAAGACTTCTACCAGACCACCGCGCTGCCCGCCCTGCTGCTGGCGCAGGACGACCGCGACCGGGGCGTGCTGTCGCGCGACCAGGAACGCCGGCTGACCGCGGCGGGCATGGGCATGGTGGCCGACATCGCCGGCCTGCTGGCCGAGGCGCCGCCGGAAGCACCGGCCGATGCCCCCGCGCCCACGCCCCGGCACATTGCCTGCATTGGCGGGCGGTGGGACATCGACGACGTCTCGGCCGCGATCCTGGCGCAGGTGCTGGCGACCGAGGGGGCAGCGGCGACGCATCGCCCCTCGACCGATCTTTTGCCGGGGCGGCTGGCGGCGCTGGACCCGGCGGCCGCCGATTGCCTGATCCTGTGCTACCTGGATCCGACGCCGTCGCGCGCCTCGCTTCTGCATGTGCGGCGGCTGAAGCGGCTGGCGCCCGGGCTGCGGGTCGGCGTGGCGATCTGGGCGATGCCTGCCGATCTGGCAAAGACGGCCGACGGCACCCTGCGCACCGCCGCCATCGACCCCGCCAAGATCGCCGAGGCCACCGCCATCGGGGCCGACTTCGTCGTGACCACCCTGGCCGAGGCCGTCGAGGCCGGCCTGGACGACCAGCCCGGCAAGCCCCTGCCCGACGAGGCCCGCGCCCGCCCGCGCAGCCGCCGCACCGCCCGCCCGCGCAAGCCCTGAAGGAGACCGCCATGGCCCGCAGCCCCAAGCCCGCCCAGCCGCCCGAAGACCTGGCCGCCCAGCTTGCCGCCCTGCGCGACGAGCTGCGCGCGCTGCACGACAGCGTGGCGCAGCTGGCCGCCGCGCAGAAGGGTGGCCTGGGCGACGACCTGGCCGCGGGGTTGGGGGCGCTTGGCGCCAAGGGCCGCGAAGGGGTCGAGGCCGCGCAGTCCGAGATCGACCGCCTTTTGGCCGAGGCCACCGCCTATGCCCGCGAGAAGCCGATGAAGGCGCTTGGCATCGCCGCGATGGCCGGCATGGTGCTGGGCCTGCTGTTCGGGCGGCGCTAGATGGCCGCGATCCTGCGCCTGGCGGCCACGCTGGCGGGCCTGTCGCTGCGCCGGGCGGGGGCGCGGGCGGCCGGGGTCACCGCGACCTTTGCCGCAGCCCTTCTGTTCCTGCTGGTCGGCCTTCTGGGCCTGTCGGCCGCCGGGTTCATCCTGCTGGCCCAGGCCACCAGCCCGCTGGTCTCGGCGCTGGTTTGCGGCGGGGCGGGGCTGGTGATCGGCGCCGGGCTCTTGCTGGCGGCCCGCGCCCAGGCCCGGCCCGCACGGCTGTTCCTGGGCCAGGGCACCGGCCTGCCCGCCGACCTGTCGGCCCTGATGAAGGACGCATCGGACAGCCAGCTGCGCGGCGCGCTGGCGGTCACCGCAGTAGCGGCGTTCCTGCTGGCGTCGCGGCGATAGTGCCGCAGACCGCGCAATTGGCGCGGCGCCGGACGGTGATCGTCCGCGTCTCGGCGTAAAGCGCATCGTGGATCATCAGCCGCCCGCGCAAGGGTTCGCCCGCGCCGGTGATGACCTTGACCGCCTCCATCGCCATCATCGTGCCGATGACGCCCGGCAGCGGCGCGGCCACGCCGGCCTCGGCGCAGGTGGGCACCATGCCGGGGGCGGGTCGGGTCGGGAACACGCATTCGTAGCAGGGCGCGCCATGGCCCGGGTCCCAGACCGAAAGCTGCCCCTCCCATTGGGTGATTGCGCCGGCGACCAGCGGCTTGCCGGCCTGGGCGCAAAGCCGGTTGACCAGGTAGCGGGTGTCGAAATTGTCGGTCCCGTCCAGCACCAGGTCGAAGTCGGCGATCAAGGCGCCGATTTCCTCGGTCAAGGCGCGGTGATAGGGCAACACGGTGACATGCCGGTTCAGAGCCTTGATCGCGGCCTCGGCGGAAAACACCTTGGGCATGCCCACCCGGCCCTCGGCATGGATGATCTGCCGCTGCAGGTTCGAGCTTTCGACGCTGTCGCCGTCGATCACCCCGATGGTGCCCACCCCGCTGGCCGCCAGGTACAACAGCGCCGAAGAGCCAAGTCCCCCCGCCCCCACCACCAGCACCTTCGCCGCCTTCAGCCGCTTCTGCCCCGGCCCGCCGATTTCGCGCAGGATGATGTGGCGGGCGTAGCGGTCCAGCTCGGCCTCGGCAAAGCTTCCCTTGGGCGCCTCGGGCGGAGGGTCGGGCGGCGGGTCGGGCCGCCGCACCCGCGCCTTGACCAGGCCGAAGACCAACCGGTACAGGCCAGCCACCGCCACCAGCAGGCCAAAGACCAGCCAGGCGCGGAACTCGCCTCCGACCAGGGCGGCCAGACGGTCAGACCCGATCCAGGGCGCATGGGCCAGCAGGATCGCCAGCCACCAGACCGCCGCCACGGCC
>JAGPCN010000101.1 GCA_018058035.1 Fuscovulum sp. | reverse complement strand
CTCCATCGGGGTATCGAGCCGCCCTTCGGCTTTCTCCGCCGCCCCGTCCAGCCAGCGCAGCGCATCGCGCATCCGGCCCTCGGCGCCTTCGTCCGACAGGGCCATCAGCGCCTTCGCCACATCCTCGCGAACCCGCCCCGCGCCCTGCATCAGACGGCGGCGCGCATCCAGCGCCGCATCCTCGCCCGGCAAGGGATTCAGCTTGTCCAGCTCGGCCACGGCATGACGCAGGAATTCCTCTTCCGCCGCCGCCCGTGCCAAAGCCCCCTCCGCCCCGGCCAGCGCCGCCCGCGCCTCGCGCCGCCCCGCCCAGGCCGCACGCAGAACCGCAAGGTCCAGCCCCGCGAAGGCATCCAGCAGCGCCCGGTGTCCGCGCGGGTTCAAGAGACCCCGGTCATCCTGCTGGCCATGCAGTTCGACCAGATGGTCCGACAGATCGCGCAACACCTCGCCCGATACGCGGCGGTCGTTGACGAAAGCCGTCTTGCGCCCGTCAGAGCCATTGACCCGGCGCAGGATCAGCTCGCCGTCTGACGGGTCGGGCGCCGCGATTCCGGCCTCGTCCAGCACCGCCCGCGCGGCATGGCCCTCGGGCAGGTCGAAGACCGCTGTCACCTCGCCCTGCGTGGCACCCTGACGCACCAGTTCCGCCCGACCACGCCAGCCCAGCACGAAGCCCAGGGCATCCAGCAGGATCGACTTCCCCGCCCCCGTCTCGCCGGTCAGCACGTTGAGACCCGGCCCCAGATCAAGGCTCAGCCGGTCGATGATCAGCACATCGCGGATGTCGAGACTACGCAGCATCGGCGTTCGGTGGGTGGGTGAAACCCACCATCCCTACAACCACTCGCCCTTCACCATCTGGCGATAGATCGTGCGCAGCCAGCCTTCGCCCTTGGCTTCCGGCGACAGGCCCTTGCCCTTCAACAGGCGATAGGTGTCGTCGTAGAACGGCGAGGACTGGTAGTTGAAGCCCAGGATCGCGCCTGCCGTCTGTGCCTCGTCGGTCAGGCCAAGCGCCAGGTAGCTTTCGACCAGCCGGTGCAGCGCCTCGGCGGTGTGGGTCGTGGTCTGGAAATCCTGCACCACCACCCGGAAGCGGTTGATTGCCGCCGTATAATGGCCGCGCTTCAGGTAGTAGCGCCCGACTTCCATTTCCTTCGCCGCCAGCTGGTCGAAGGCCAGTTCGAACTTCAGCATGGCCGAGCGGGCATATTCGCTGTCGGGATAGGTCTCGATCACGTCGCGCATGCCTTGCAGCGCCTGGAAGGTGACGCCCTGGTCCCGGCCGACATCGTCGATCTGGTCGTAATAGCTCAGCGCCATGAGATAGAGCGCATAGGGGGCATCCTCATCGCCCGGATAGAAGTCCAGATACCGCTGCGCGGCATCGCGTGCCTCTGGATATTCCTTGGCGCGATGATGCGTGTAGGCCTGCATGATCAGGGCGCGCTTGGCGAATTCGGTGTAGGGATAAAGCCGCTCGACCTCCTGGAAATAGACCAGGGCCTCCTTCGGCCTCTTGCCGGTTTCCAGCTCCAGCTCGCCCTTCTTGTAGATCTCTTCGGCGGTATAGCTGTCGAGCGCGCGTTCGTTCGACCGGCCAGCTCCGCAGCCAGCCAGTACCGCAACCAGAAGCGCCGCCTTGTAGAACCCTGCGCCGGGCCTTCTGCCTGACATTCTTCGCCTATCCAACCTGCAACCCGGGCTGTCTGCCCCGCCCCTGCTCGTCTCTTTGGCCCGTCCTAGCACAGAAAAATCCGGGGCGCAAAACGCCTTTCATGACTTTTCATCCAAGAGGAACGGTCAGTTGCGCGCGGGCATGTCGCCGACATGGACGCCCACGCCCGGCAGCTTGCCCAGGGTACGCGGCTCGCAGTCGACCAGAGCATAGGCCGAAGGGTCGGCGAAGAGCGCCCGCAGAAGCCGGTTGGTCAGCGCATGGCCCGCACGTTCGCCGACGTAGCGGCCCAGAATCGGCCCCCCCGCCAGCGCAAGATCGCCCACCGCATCCAGCATCTTGTGCCGCACGGGTTCATCCGCATGGCGCAGCCCGCCCGGCGACAGCACCTGGTCGCCGTCGAAGACCACCGCGTTTTCCAGCGTGCCGCCCAGGGCCAGGCCGCGCGCCCGCATCGCCTCCACGTCGGACTGGCGGCAGAAGGTGCGGCTGTCGGACAGTTCGCGCACGAAGGCGCCATTGGCCATGTTCAGCCGACGCGACTGGACACCGATGGCCCGGTCCTCGAAGTCGATGCGGAAGTCGATCTCCAGCATGTCCGCCGGTTCCAGCCGCGCCACGGCGTCACCTTCGCGCACTTCCACCGGCTTCAGCACCCGGACGGCGCGGACCGGCTGGTCCTGCTCTTCGATCCCGGCGGCAAGAAAGCCCGCGATGAAGGGAACCGAAGAGCCGTCAAGGATCGGCACTTCCGGCCCGTCGATCTCGATCAGGGCGTTGTGGATGGCGAAGCCCGCAAGCGCGGCCATGATATGCTCGATGGTGGAAACCGACACGCCATCGGCATTCTCGATCACCGTGCAAAGCCGCGAGGGCGTCACCGCATCCCAGCGCGCCGGAACCATCGGGTCACGGTCGGCCAGGTCGATGCGGCGGAACCAGACCCCGTGATCCGCCTTGGCCGGGCGTACAACCATGCGGACGGCTTCGCCGCCATGCAGGCCGACACCAGTGAAGGCGGCAGGGGATTTCAGGGTGTTCTGCACGTTTCGCTCAACCTCATGTGGAGCAGGTTCGACGCCCGTTCCGATTGCAGGTTAAGTATTCTTTAGGGCCTTGAAGCTCAACTCACTCTTTGTGACGGTATGTGACAGGTCTGAAACACGCCTCAACGTCTTGAAACAAAAAAGAAAAGGCCCGGTTTCCCGAGCCTTCCCGAAAGGTTGATGCCGCGTTCTTTTTCAGTTGGCCTGGCGGCGCAGGAAGGCGGGGATCTCGATCCGGTCCTGATCGGATCCCATGTCGTGATCGTCGTCATAGGCCGTGACCGGCGGCTGGGCGCGGGCAGCCGGGGCGGCCTGATTGGTTTCCAGATGGCCCGCCATCCGGTTGATCAGCGAGCCGATCCCGAAGCGCGGTTTTGCTCCTGCCATGGCCGGGGCAGCCGCCGGAGCCTGGGCGGCAACCGGGGCCGGGCGGGCGAACTTCGCCGGCGCGCTGCCGGGACGGCTCACCGCCGCCTGCAGACGAGCAAGCGCCTCGGGCGAGGGCTGGCCAGCCACGCGCGGACGCGGGGCGACGAAGCCACTGGGATCCGCCTCGATGGCCGCCGGGGTCGACCGCACCAGCGTGGGCTGGGCGGCAGGCTGCGGGCGATAGGCCGGGGGCGGCAGGTCGTCGGCGATGGACAGGTCATCCGCGTCCATGTCGGCGCGCGAGGCCGCGGCATCGAAGGCCGCATCGGCAACCTGGTCGATCTCTTCCTCGAAGGCGACGCGATCTTCCATCACCGGCGCGGGGGTCGGGGCATAGACCGGAGCCGCCGCGCGCGGGGCCTCCGGCTGCGGCGCCGGGGCCAGCGTCAGCGGCGCGCCCATCGCGCGGCGGGCCACCGGGGGTTCCGCCTTGTTCGCCGCCGAAGCGTCGATGCCGGTCGCGACGACCGACACGCGGATGCGGCCTTCCATCTCGGTGTCCAGCGTGGAGCCGACGATGATGTTCGCCTCCGGGTCCACCTTCTCGCGGATGATGTTCGCGGCTTCGTCCAGCTCGAACAGGGTCAGATCATGGCCGCCGGTGATGTTGATCAGCACACCCTTGGCGCCGTTCAGGCTGATCTCGTCCAGAAGCGGGTTGGCGATCGCCTTCTCCGCCGCCTGGACCGCGCGATCCTCGCCCGTGGCTTCGCCGGTGCCCATCATCGCTTTGCCCATCTCGTCCATCACCGCGCGAACGTCGGCGAAGTCGAGGTTGATCAGGCCCGGCCGCACCATCAGGTCGGTCACACCCTTGACACCCTGGTACAGGACATCGTCCGCCATCGCGAAGGCTTCGGTGAACGTGGTGCGCTCGTTTGCCAGCCGGAACAGGTTCTGGTTCGGAATGATGATCAGCGTGTCGACGACCTTCTGCAGGGCTTCGATGCCCTCCTCGGCCTGCCGCATCCGCTTGCCGCCCTCGAACTGGAACGGCTTCGTCACCACGCCGACGGTCAGCACGCCCAGCTCCCGCGCGGCCTGCGCGATGATCGGGGCCGCACCCGTCCCGGTGCCGCCACCCATGCCCGCGGTGATGAAACACATATGCGCGCCCGCCAGGTGGTCGACGATTTCTTCGATCGTCTCCTCCGCCGCAGCGGCCCCCACCGTCGGTCGGGCCCCTGCCCCAAGCCCTTCCGTCACCTTGACACCCATCTGGATGCGCGCGCCTGCCCGGCTTTGCTGCAGGGCCTGCGCGTCGGTGTTCGCCACGACGAACTCGACGCCTTCCAGCATCTTGTCGATCATGTTGTTCACCGCGTTGCCGCCCGCGCCGCCGACACCGAACACGGTGATGCGCGGCTTCAGCTCTTCACGCTCCGAAGTCATCGTCAGATTGAGTGCCATTCTGGTTTGCCTGTCCGTTGTCCGCCGCCTGTTATATTCGGCCTTTCTCGCTGCAATTCCCCGCGGAAGGCCGACTTATCCCCGATTCTATCCACAACGGCCACAAAGGTCACGCAAAAACTCGCGTCGAACCACGAAATCTGGGGGTCAAACCCCCGTATTCAGCGGTATTTCGCCCTTTGTAGCCGGATGTAGTGTTCACCAGTTATCCTTGAACCACTTGACCGCCCGCCGCAGCGACCGTGCCGGGTAGCGTTCCGCCGGAATTTCGAAGTCCCACCATTCGTCCTGCGGATGCGCCGCGAAGAGACACAGGCCCACCGCAGACGCAAAAGCCGCCCCCGTCGCCGCCTGCGGCAGACCCTGCACCCGCAGGGGCCGCCCCAGCCGCACCCGCTGGCCCAGCACCCGCGTTGCGATGCCGTCAAGACCGGGGATCTGGCTCGCCCCGCCGGTCAGCACGATCTGCTGGCTTGGCAGCGTGTCGAAGCCCGCCGCGTCCAGCGTGGCGCGCACCTCTTCCAGAATCTCCTCGACGCGGGGCCGCATGATCCCGATCAGTTCCGTCCGGCTGATCTGGCGGCGGTCCTTCTCCCAGTCGCCCGAGTCGCCGCCGATGTCGATCATCTCGCGGTCGTCCATGCCGGTGGCGTAAAGCCCGCCGTGCCGGGTCTTGATCCGCTCGGCCACCGCCAGCGGGATCTGCAACCCCTTGGAAATGTCGGAGGTGACATGATCGCCGCCCATCCGCACCGAATCCGAATAGATCATGTGCTTCTTCATGAAGATCGACAGGCCGGTCGCTCCGCCGCCCATGTCGATACAGGCCGCCCCCAGCTCCTGCTCATCCTCGACCAGCGAGGAAATCGCCGAGACATAGGCCGAGGAGGCAATCCCCGCCAATTCCAGGTCGCAGCGTTTGATGCAATACAGCAGGTTCTGCACCACGTCGCCCTCGACCGACAGCAGATGCATGTCCACCGCCAGCCGATGCCCGATCTGCCCACGCGGGTCGCCAAGACCGCTGCGATGGTCCAGCGCAAAGTTCACCGGCTGGGCATGCAGCACCTCGCGGCCATGGCCAAGGTCCGGCACGTCGCAGGCCGCCAGCACGCGGCTCACATCCTGTTCCGTCACGACGCTGTCTTGCAGGTCCAGCTCCCCGGCAAGCCCATAGCTGCGCGGCTCCGCCCCCGAGAAGCAGGCGATCACATGATCGACCCGCACGTTGGCCATCTTCTGCGCCGCCTGCACCGCCGTGCGTATCGCGCGCTCGGTCTCGTTCATCACCGCGATCTCGCCGAAGCGCACCCCGCGCGACCGGGTCGTTGCCGCGCCGATCACCCGAAACTGGCTTTGCCCGGCCATCGGACCGACGCCGTCCTGCTCGCGCAGCCGGTCCGGCCCGTCAAAGCGCAGGATCAGGCAAGCGATCTTCGAAGTGCCGACGTCCAGAATGGCAATCACGCCGCGCTGCATGGCAGCCCGCCGCATGTTCCGCATGGCGCGCTGGGAAGTATAGAGATCGGTCACAGTTCGTTCTCCACAGGATCTAGGCCTTGCGCGCGACGGATATCGGCAAGGGCATTGGGGGTAAGGCGAAGGGTGGGGCGATGGTCCGACCGCAGATCGACGGTCAGGATGTCGCGGTTCATCAGGTCTTGCGCATGGTCCAGCGCCAGCAGGCGCTCAAGCGCCTGCACCGGGTTGGTGGCGGGCAGCAGAATGCGCTGGTCACGGTCAAGCACCAGGTCCCAGCGCCGCTCGCCCATCCGGACCAGCCCCCGGATGCGGGGCGTCAAGGGACCGGCGGCGGCGATCAGTTGCAAGGCCTCGGGCGTCGCGATGTCGGCCCCGCCCCCCGCGATCAGCGGCAGGTCGGCCCGGTCGGACCGCGACAACAGGCCCGCGACCCGGTGGCCGGTCTCGTCAACCAGCGTAAGGCCATCCTCGGTGCGCCAGATCGCGACGGGGACGCGCTCGGTGATCACGACTTGCAGGATGCCGCCCGACCGCACCCGCAGGTCGGCCTTCTGCACCGCATCCAGCACCTCGATCCGGTCACGGGCGGCGTCCAGGTCGATATCGAAAGAGGACATCGGCAAGGCCAGCGCCAGCTTCGCCCGCACCGCCTCGGCCAGATCGTCGGACGCGCCCTCGACGCGGGCCAGCGAGACGCGGAACTCCGGCCGCTCCTCGAATTCCTCGCGAAGATGCGTGAGTTGCCCGATCACCGCCAGCCGGTTCGGTTCGTGGCTCAGCCACAGCGCGGCGGCGCCCAGGATCACCAGCGTCGGAATGCCCTTGCGCACGAAGCCGCGCACATAGGGCGTCAGCATCAGCCGTTGCAGCCGGTAATCCCACTTGGACGGTGCGGGGTCGCGGCGGACCCGCGGCATGGGACGGCGGCCAGTCATTCTCTGGGCGGTCAGCGATTGCATGACGCATCCCTCACCATCCAGGCGCAGAATTCGGGGAAGCCGATCCCCCAATGCGCCGCCTGTTCGGGGGCAAGCGAAGTCGGCGTCATTCCCGGCTGGGTGTTCGTCTCCAGCAGGATCAGCCCCGCCAGCCCCCGCGCCTCGTCCCAGCGGAAATCGGTGCGCGACACCCCCCGGCACCCCAGCGCCTTATGGGCCCGCAGCGCATAATCCAGACAAGCCGCCTCAATCTCTTCCGGCAGCTTCGCCGGGCATTCATGCCGGCTACCGCCCGGCTTGTACTTGGCGTCATAATCGTACCAGCCGTCGGTGATGATATCCGTCACCCCCAGCGCCCGGTCGCCCATCACCGTCGTCGTCAGCTCGCGGCCCGGAGCATAGGTCTCCACCATCACCACATCCGGCATCGTCGAAGCCAGACGCGGCGCATTCGATCCCGGCTGCACGATATAGACCCCGACCGAGGACCCTTCGTTGTACGGCTTCACCACATAGGGCGCAGGCAGCACATGCCCCGCCTCGACCTCTTCCCGCGTCGCCAGAACGCTTTCGACCACCGGCAGACCCGCGGCCCTGTAGGCCTCCTTGGTCTTGACCTTGTCCATCGCCAGCGCCGAGGCCAGCACACCCGAATGCGTATAGGGGATCCGCAGCCATTCCAGGATGCCCTGAACGCAGCCATCCTCGCCCCAGCGACCATGCAGAGCGTTGAAGCAGACATTGGGGCGCAATTCGGCCAGCCGCATAGGCAGATCGGGGCCGCAATCGACCTCCGTCACCTTGTAACCAGCCTCCCGCAGGGCAATGGCGCATTCGCGCCCAGAGACAAGCGACACTTCCCGCTCAGCGGAAAGCCCACCCATCAGTACCGCCACTTCGGGGGCCATCCTGCTCGATGCGCCCGCCATACACTGCCTCATCCGGGTCTTATGTGACCCGTGATATCGTTACTCGCGCGGGTATTCTCCGACCCGCATGATTTCCCACTCTAACGTGATACCACTTGATTGGAAAACCTTTTTTCGCACATCCTCGCCCAGATTTTCCAGATCCGCCGCCGTCGCGCCCCCGGCGTTGATCAGAAAGTTGGAATGCATGGGCGACATCTGCGCCCCGCCCAGCCTTGCCCCCCGCATTCCCGCGTCGTCGATCACCTTCCAGGCCTTCAGCTCATGCGTATCATCCGCACGGCCCGTCGAAGACCGCCCCGCCGGATTGCGGAAGGTCGAGCCCGCGCTGCGCTCCTTCGTCGGCTGGCTCGCATCGCGCTTGGCGATCTGGTCGGCCATCTTCGCCTCCAGCGCCGCCGGATCACCTACACCGCACCGGAACGTGGCCGAGACGATCACCGCCCCCTCGGGCAGATCGCTTTGCCGGTAGCGCAGGTTCAGCGCACGGGCGGGCAGTGTTACCACCTCACCCTGCCGCGTCACCACCCGCAGCTCCTCCAGCACATCCGCCACATAGCTGCCATAGCAGCCCGCATTCATCCGCACCGCCCCGCCGATGCTGCCGGGAATGGTGCGCAGGAAGGTGAGGTCCAGCCCCGCCTCCGCCGCCCACTTTGCCACATGCGCGTCCAAAGCCGCGGCCCCGGCGATCACCCGATCGCCCTCGACCGCAATCCCGTTGAACCCCCGCCCCAGCCGGATCACCACCGCGCGAAGCCCGCCATCGCGGACGATCAGGTTCGACCCGACCCCCATCGGAAACACCGCAACCGAAGGGTCCAGCGCCGCAAGGAACCCCGCCAGATCGGCTACGTCCGCCGGCTGCAACAGCCAGTCCGCCGGGCCGCCCACGCGCAGCCAGGTCAGGTCGGACAGGGGCCGGTCGGGCGTCAACACGCCGCGCGTCTCGGGAAGCTTGCTCATGGCCCGGTTTCTGCGGCGGTTTTGCGCCCCGCGCAAGCCCTCAGCCGCGCCTCAGCCGCGCCAGCGCGATCCCCGCCACCACGCCCAGCAGGATCGGCGCGGCAAAGATCAGCGTGGACCCGGCCATGCGCAAGCCGTCCGGGGCGGTCAGCCCCTGCCGTTGCCACTGCATCGCGATCATCGCGACCAGGGCCAGAAGCGGCAGCGCCAACCCCGCGCCCCAGCCATAGCGCCGGGTCATGGCGTAGGAAATCGCCCCCGCAAAGATCACTGTCGCCGCACCCAGCGCCCAGAACACCACCGGCATCGCCCTACCCCGCCTGACGGCGCAACCAGCGCCAGAAGAACACCACCGGCCAGCGCAGGATCGACGCCCCCGCCGCCAGCAGCAGAAGACCGACCACCGGACCGGATTCCCAGGTCGCCCAGCCCAGAATCGGCACGCCGACCGCAATCAAGACATAGGCCACCCGCCAGTGTTTGTCGCGCGACGGAAACATCGCGATCACATTCGCCGCGATCAACCAGACAAGGCTGAGCGCGAGCGGCAGAAGCGCGGCCGCCGATCCCGTCATCCCCTCCACCCCGACACCAGCGAGACGAGCGCCGCGCCAAATGCCGCCAGCGCCAGCACCAGCCCGACCCAGGGAATCCAGGCCGACACCCGGAACGGCGCCTCGGGCTCGCGTCGATGCAGGCGGATCAGGGCGCCATTCACCACCACGAAGACCGCAAGCAGGACCATCGCCGCCGCCTCGGCCAGCGTTTCGACCGGCAGCAGCAAGGCCGCCACCAGCATCGCCGACCCGACGAACAGCGTCGCCCGAACGGGGGTGCCAAAGCGGGGATGCGCCTGGGTGAAGGGTTCCAGCATCCGCGACCTGCGGCCAAGGCCGAACAGCACCCGCGCCGCCATCACGATCTGCGCCAGCACGCCGTTCAGCGCCGCAGCCACGACGATTGCCGACAGGAAACCGGCCGACCTGCCCGTCGCCGTCTCCCAGACCAGCGCCATCGGGCGTTCGCTGCTGCCAAGTTCGGCATGTGACGCGACGCGCACCGCCGCAAAGCTGACCAGGATATACAGCGCCGAGGTGATGAACAGGGCCAGAAGGATCGCCCGTGGCATGGCCCGTGTCGGCTCCCTGGCCTCTTCCGCCATGTTGGTCAGATCCTCGAAACCGATGAAGGCGAAGACCGAAAGCGAGATCGCCGCAGCAATGCCCGCAGCCGAGGGTGCCGGCCAGTCGGCCAACCCGCTCCAGTCGGGGCCGGGCGGCGCGATGAAACCGGCGATCACCACCGCCATGAGGCCCGCCACCTCGATCACGGTCAGGATCGCGATCAGCGCCAGGCTTTCCAGCACGCCGACGATGGCGATGGCAACCAGCACCGCGCCGATCAGGACGATCAGCAGCGGTTCGGGCCAGTCGATGAAGGCCGTCAGATAGCCCACCCCGCCGCGCAGCACCGCAGCCCCCGAAATTGTCCCGGTCAGCGCGATGGCCAGACCGGCAAGGATGCCAAGCCCGCGCGAGGAGAAGCCCTTCTCGACATAGGCGGCCTGCCCGGCGGCCTCGGGCAGGCGGGTGGAGAATTCCGCGTAGGACAGGGCCGAGAACAGCGCGACCAGTCCCGCCAGCAGGAAGGCCAGCGGCGTCCAGATACCGGCCTGGCCGATGACCGTGCCGACCAGGACATAGATCCCGGCCCCCACCATCACGCCGACCCCATAGGCGGTCAGCAGACCCAGGCCCAGGCGACGTTGCAGCTGATCGGCCATCCTAGCGATCCTGTCCAGAATGTCCGAGGTCCGGGGCGGGCGTCACTTCTCCAGCTCCTTCGGCAACCGGGCCGGACGGCCCAGCGCGCGGCGCAGGAAATACAGCAGCGGATTGCGGAACATCGACAGGAAGGCGAACAGCCCGATGGCAAGCCAGAGCCAGCCGTGGACAAGACCGATCCAGACCAGCAGCACCGGAGCCACGATCAGCAGCGTCAGCCCCGGCACCATCTGCCGCCGCATCGGCAGCATCGCGGTGACCGCTGCCGCCAGAACCCAGAGACAGCCAAGGACCAGCGGCGGGCTCATGCCGGGCGATCCGCGCGGGGCCGGGGGCCAAATTCCTTCGAAGGAACTTGCAAGACTTCCGGAAAAGTCTTGCCCCCTGTCATGCGGCCTGTCCCACCAGTTTCGCGGGCAGCGCATTGGCCCAGGTGCTGATCGTGCCCGCGCCAAGGCAGACCACCATGTCGCCCGGTCGCGCCTGTTCCTTCACCAGCCGCACCAGCTCGCTTTCGTCTGCCAGCGCCCGCGCATGACGGTGCCCGTGGGCGATCAGCCCCGCCACCAGATCATCGCGGCTGGCCCCCGGAATCGGCTCTTCGCCCGCCGCATAGACCTCGGCGATGGCGACCACATCGGCGTCGTTGAAACAGGCGCAGAACTCTTCGAAAAGGTTCGAGAGACGGGTATAGCGATGCGGCTGATGCACCGCGATGATCCGGCCCCCCGGATTTCCTGCAATCGCCTGCCGCGCCGCCTTCAGCACCGCCGCGATCTCGACCGGGTGGTGGCCGTAATCGTCGATGATCGTGACCCCGTTCACCTCGGCAACCTTGGTGAACCGCCGGTTCACGCCCGCGAACCCCGCCAGCGCCTCGCGGATCTCGTCCTTCTTCATCCCCAGATGCCGCGCCACCGCCACCGCCGACAGGGCGTTCGACACGTTGTGATCCCCCGGCATCGGCAGGGTGCAACCCTCGATCACCCCGCCCTCGCCCTGAAGCGCCACGTCGAACTGCGCCACCCCGTTCTTGTAGGTCAGGTTCACCGCCCGCACATCGGCCTGCGCGTTGAAGCCGAAGGTCACCACGCGCCGGTCCGTCACACGGCCCACCAGCGCCTGCACTTCGGGGTGATCCGTGCAGCACACCGCCAGCCCGTAGAACGGCACGTTCGACACGAAATCCAGGAACCCTTTCCGCAGCGCATCGAAGGTTCCCCAATGCTCCATATGCTCGGGGTCGATATTGGTCACGATGGCGATGGTCGCGGGCAGCCGGTTGAAGCTGCCATCCGACTCGTCCGCCTCGACCACCATCCACTCCCCCGCGCCCGCCCGCGCGTTGGAGCCATAGGCGTGGATCACCCCGCCATTGATCACCGTCGGATCGAACCCGCCCTTGTCCAGCAAGGTCGCCACCATCGTCGTCGTCGTCGTCTTGCCATGCGTCCCGGCAATCGCGATGTTCGACTTCAGCCGCATCAGCTCGGCCAGCATCTCGGCCCGGCGCACCACCGGCAGCTTCCGGCGCCGCGCTTCCTCCAGCTCCGGGTTGCCCTTCTTGATCGCAGAGGAGATCACCACCACCGACACGCCGTCGCCGATGTTCGCCGCCGCCTGCCCCTCGAAGAAGGTCGCCCCCAGCTTCACCAGCCGGTCGGTGATCTTCGACGCCTTCGCATCCGACCCTTGCACCGGATAGCCCAGCGTCATCAGCACTTCGGCGATCCCGCTCATCCCGATCCCGCCGATCCCGACGAAATGGATCGGGCCCAGCTCCAGCGGAAGCTTGGTTGCTGCATTCATGACTCTACTCCGCCTAACTCTTCCACCAGGGCCACCAGCCGCGCGGTCGCGTCCGGCTTGCCCTCACCCAAAGCCGCGCGCGCCATCACCTCGGCGCGGTGCGGGTCTTCCAAGATCGCGGCGATGTGGCCCGCAAGACTGGCCGCGTCAAGCGCCTTCTCCTGGATGACGATGGCCGCCGCAGCGTCAACAAGCCCCTTCGCATTCGCCGTCTGGTGATCCCCCGTCGCCGCCGCATAGGGAATCAATATCGCCGGACGCCCGATCACCGAAATATCCGCCACCGAAGACGCCCCCGAGCGACTGATCACCAGCTGCGCCTCGGACAGCCTGCGCGGAATATCCGCAAAGAACGGCGCGATCTCGGCCCGTACCCCCGCCGCCTCATAGGCCGCAGCCGCCCGCACCCCGTCCTCGTCCCGCGCCTGATGCGCCACCCGCAGGTTCGCCCGCAGCCGGTCCGGCAACAGCGCGACCGCCGCCGGCACCACATCCGACAGGATGCGCGCGCCTTGGCTGCCGCCGATCACCACCAGCGCCATCGGGTAGTCTCCCGGCGGGATATAGGGGGCCGAGGCCCGGTCCAGCACCGCCTGCCGCACCGGGTTGCCGGTCGGCGCGCCGGTCACTCCGCCGGGCAAGCTGGTCGGCCAGGTCCCGCAGGCCACCTTGTCCACCCGGCGGGCGAAGATCTGGTTCACCCGGCCCAGCACCCCGTTCTGTTCATGAATCATCCGGGGCCGCCGCAGCACCCAAGCCGCCGTCAGCGCCGGGATCGAGGGATAGCCGCCAAACCCCACCACCACCGCAGGCTTGTCGCGCATCTGCGCCAGCAGCGCCCCGAAGACGCCCCCCAGAATCCGGAACGGCACCAACAGCTTCGCCGCCACCCCGTCCCGCGCAAACGTGGCGCTGGCGACCCGCTCGACCCTCACCTCCGCCGGAAACCCGCCCG